>JALHNV010000016.1 GCA_022843325.1 Pseudolabrys sp.
GCCGCGGCGGCTCCCACGGCACCGTCGGCGCCGCAGTCGGCCGCCGTCCCGCTCGCCGGCGTGCCGATCGCTATCGCCGCCAGGGCGCTGGAAGGATCGAACCGTTTCGAGATCCGTCTCGATCCGGCCGAACTCGGCCGCATCGACGTCCGCCTTGATGTCGATCGCGACGGCAAGGTGACGGCGCGCATGGTCGTCGAGCGTCCCGACACGCTCGACCTGCTGCGCCGCGACGCGCCCAATCTCGAGCGCGCCTTGCAGGACGCCGGCCTGAAGACATCCGGTAACGGCCTGCAATTCTCGCTGCGCGATCAGTCCGCCGATCACCAGCACAATGGCGGTCGGTCCGACCGGGCTCACATGATCGCCACTGACGACGCGACGGGCCCGGCCGAGATCATACCCGCCGAATACCGCAGGCCATTGGCCCGCGCCGGCGGACTCGATATCCAAGTCTGAGGATGAAGTCATGACTGCGATCACATCGACACCGGTCCCGACCACGGGCGCAAGCGCCGCCAACACCGGCTCGGTCACCAATTCGGCCATGATCGCCGACAACTTCACGACCTTCCTGACGCTGCTGACGACGCAGTTGCAAAACCAGAATCCGCTCGACCCGCTCGACACCAACCAGTTCACGCAGCAACTGGTGCAGTTCGCCCAGGTCGAGCAGCAGATGAAGTCAAATACCCAGCTCGATACGCTGATCTCGATCAACCAGAATGCCCAGTCGACCGCGGCGCTGGCTTACGTCGGCGCCACCGTGGTGGTCGATGGATCGACGACGCAGTTGGAGAACGGCAGCGCGGCCTGGGACCTGACCGTGCCCTCGCCATCGACGGCGACCATCACGATCTCGGATTCTACCGGCCAGACCGCCTACAGCGGCAGCTTCACTGTCAATCCGGGCGGTGTGAAATTCACCTGGGACGGCAAGGGCAATGATGGCCGCGTTTGGCCGACCGGCAACTACACCCTGAAAGCCACCGCGCTCGATGCCAACAACCAGGTCGTCGCCGTCTCGGCCTCGGTGCAAGCCAAGGTCGACTCGGTCGACCTGACCCAGACGCCGCCGCTGCTGTCGATCGGCGGGCAGAACTATCCGGTCAACCAGATCCAGCGCATCGTGCGGCCTGGATATTCCGGCTAGCCGCCGTTTAACCCAGTCCCCGTCCGGCGCGACCGCGGGTCGCGTCGACCGCCTGTTCCAGCGCCGCCAGATCGAATGGCTTGCGCAGGATATCGAAGCGGCCATTCAGTTCCAGGGCGGCCTCGCTGAAACCGCTGGTCAGCAGCACCGGCAGGTGGGGAAACCGCTGCCGGCAAATATCCGCCAGCGCCAGACCGTTGATCGCGCCCGGCATGACAATGTCGGAGAACACCAGATCGAACGCCGTCTCGCTTTCCAGATAGCCAAGGGCCTCGGCCGCATTCTCGGCCCGCACCACGCGATAGCCGAGCTGTTCGAGCAGCGCCGTGGTCACGTCGGCGACCTCGCGGCTGTCCTCCACCACCAGCACGGTTCCCTGCGCCTGCCCGGCAACCGGCGCCGCCGCCTCTTCCGCTTCCGCCGCCAGTTCGGCGCGCGCGCACGGCAAATAGATCGTGACCGCGGTACCGAGCCCTTCCTCGCTCGTCACCGCCACCGCGCCGCCCGAGAGATTGGCGAAGCCATGCACCTGAGACAGGCCGAGGCCGGTACCCTTACCGACAGGCTTGGTGGTGAAGAACGGCTCGAACACCCGGCGCAACACATCCGGTGCCATTCCGATCCCGCTGTCGCTGACCGACAGCGCGACGAAGTCGCCGGCCAGGCCGCCGGTGGCCGCCTCTCCATCCAGCACAACATTGCGCGCTGTCAGCGTAATGGTGCCGCCGTCAGGCATGGCGTCGCGCGCATTGACCGCCAGATTGACCAGCGCCAGCTCGAATTCGCCGAGATCGACCGCGACGCGCCAGACATCGCGGTCGATGTTGCTGACAAAGGCGATATTACCTTGCAGCGACGGCGCCAACAGCCCGCGCACGGTTTCGATCGCTTTATGCAGGTCCACCACCACCGGCGACAGTTGCTGCCGGCGCGAGAAGGTCAGCAACTGCCGGGTCAGTTTCTCGCCGCGGCTGGCGGCGGCGCGGATCGCTTCGACGGCCTGCACATCGCGCGGCTCGCTGAGACGGCGCTGCAGGATCTGCGCGTAGCCGGACACGATCATCAGCAGGTTGTTGAAGTCGTGGGCAATACCGCCTGTGAGTTGGCCCAGCGCCTCCATCTTCTGCGACTGCGCCAGTTGCTCGCGGGTCTGCTCGAGGACTTCCTGCGCTTCACGTTGCGCGGTGACGTCGAGACAGACGCCAAGCATGCGCAGCGGCGCGCCCTTGTCGTCGCGGATCACCTCGCCGATGCTTCGCAGATGACGCACGCTGCCGTCCGGCCGCAGGATGCGTTCGTCATGGCCGAAGTCGCGGCCCGACTCGAGCGCCTTGCCGATGCTGGCCTGCACGCGGTCGCGGTCCTCCGGATGCAGAAAGTCGACAAAGTGCTCGACCTTCGTCGGCGCGCGGTCGCGCGTGATGCCGTAGATGTCGCAAAGCTGGTCCGACCAGACGACGTTATTCTCGGGGATTTCCCACGACCAGCTACCGAGATTGGCCAGCCGCTGGGCATCCTTGAGGTGGATATTGGCGTCCGACAGCGCGGTGCGCTGCTGCACGTGTTGGTCGAGATCGCTGAAGGTGCGCCGCAGATTGTCTTCGGTCATCCGGCGCACCGCGACGTCGGCGCTCAGCGCCAGACTCGGCACCGTGACGCTGATGATGAACGTGAGCAGCAGCACGAAGGTCTCGTTCTGCGCCAGGCCGGCGAAGGGTCCGGCCTGCGCCACCGTCGCCCAGACGGTGAAGACAGTCAGGATCAGCGCCACCGTCGCGGTGTCGCGCGGCCCGTGCCGCAGCGCCGCCCACAGCAGCGGCAGGATCGCCAGAAAACCGAGCGGGCTGGCATATTCGGAGCGCGGCATCAGCGGGCTGAAGGCGATCAGGCCGACCGCCACGGCGCCGCCGAGCGCGATCGCCACCGCCCTCACTTCGCGGGCATCCAGCGAGGCGCGCGGCGTCGTCGCCCACAGCACAATCACCGGCGTCACCACCAGCGCGCCGGCGGCGTCGCCGAGCCACCAGGTGATCCAGACCGGCCAGAAATTGGCCCACGGGGCCAGACCGGCAACACACAATGTCAGCACGCCGACGGTGGCGCTGATGACGGTCGCCGGGCCAAACGCGATCAGGGCGAATTTCGCCACCTGCGCCGGCGTCGAGAAGGTGTCCCGCCCGCCGGACCAGCGCATGATCAGCCAGCCGCCGACCACGGCTTCAAGGGTATTGCCGGCGGCGATGAAAGCCGCCGTGACGGGGGTGGCGGCGGTGGTGACGTTGGCGGCGAAGGCGGCAACCAGGATCGCCGGCCAGACCCGCAGGCCGCCCAGCAGCACCGCCGCCATCGCCAAGCCGGTCGCCGGCCAGATCGGGCTGGCACTGGGGTTGATGGACGCGAGCTGCAGGCCGATCCGCGCCAGCAGAAAATACGCAAAGCCGACCGCCAGCAGGATAATAATGGTAGCGCCTGGGGCGCTTGTGTTGGTGACGGCGGCGAATGGGAACTTTTTCACGGCTACCCCGGCAGAGCCATTCAGCCCTATAATGCGGGCCTGAATAGTATTTGTCAGCGCACTTACCGTCGCTCCGCTACCTTCAACCGTAACCAAAAGGTTAGCAAAAACGCGGCAAACATTTCCCTGTTTATGCTGCGTGCTTAGCCAATTTTTAAGCCGCCGCCTGTAGTTTTTCCTGAGTAACTGTCAGTCGAGTGTTGTGAGAGTACCAATGACCGAACCCCACCGCCCGAGGGTCAAGTATGTCATCGGGCCCGATGGCAGTCCGCTTACCATTGCGGACCTGCCCCCGCCAACGACCAAACGCTGGGTCATCCGCCGCAAGGCCGAGGTGGTCGCAGCGGTTCGCGGAGGTCTGCTGTCGCTCGAAGAAGCTTGCGCCCGCTACACACTGACGGTTGAGGAATTCCTCTCCTGGCAGTATTCCATCGATCAGCACGGCCTTGCCGGCCTGCGCACCACGCGCATTCAGCAATACCGTCAGTAGATTTTTCCATTATCAAATTCCGAATATCGCCGGCCGGTTGGCCGGCGATTTCGTTTGGGCCGGACAAAGCGAATTCCACCAGTGCTGCGCGTGCATTGCTGCACGCCTTTCATCCTGCATTTCCCGGGCATTAACCAGACGCTAACCATAAACTGGGCAAATCTTGCCGGGTGAAGCGCATTCACGCGCGCCTTGTGGGACGAATCGCCGGTGCAGGGTTTTTTCGATTTTGTGAAGTCGCTGGGTGCGGCACGGATGGCGGCCATGGCCGCGGTGACGCTGGCCCTGATCGGCTTCTTCTCATTCATCACAATGCAGATGACGACGCCGCAGATGGTGCCGTTGTTCACCGACCTGTCGGTCGAGGATTCCAGCGCCATCATCAAGGACCTCGAACGCCAGGCGGTCCCCTACCAGATCAAGAGCGATGGCTCGATCGTGATGGTGCCGAAGGATCAGGTGGCGCGGATCCGCATGAAGCTGGCCGAAGGCGGCCTGCCCAAGGGCGGCGGCGTCGGCTACGAGATATTCGACAAGTCGGATGCGCTCGGCGCCACCAGCTTCATCCAGAACATCAATCACCTGCGCGCACTTGAGGGCGAACTCGCCCGCACCATTCGCGGCATCGATCGCGTGCAGGCGGCGCGCGTGCATCTGGTGCTGCCGGAGCGGGTGCTGTTTTCGCGGGACAAGGCGGAAGCGACCGCCTCAATCGTGCTGAAGGTGCGCGGTTCGCTGGAGCCGCAGCAGGTGCGGGCCATCCGCCATCTGGTGGCCACCGCCGTTAACGGCATGAAACCCGAACGGGTCTCGGTGATCGACGAAAGCGGCCGGCTGCTCGCCGACGGCGCCGCCCGCGACAACGCCGTCAGCGGCGTCGGCGCCGACGAACGCAAAACCGTCTTCGAGAACCGCCTGCGCGACCAGGTCGAGGCCATCGTCTCGTCGGTCGTCGGACCCGGCCGCGCCCGCGTCCAGCTCACAGCCGATTTCGACCTCAACCGCATCACCCAGACGTCCGACAAATACGATCCCGACGGACGCGTGCTGCGCTCGAGCCAGACCCGCGAGGAGCAGTCGAGCAGCGGCGAGACCAAGTCCAACCAGGTCTCGGTCGCCACCGAACTGCCCAGCGGCAACAAGCCGCCAGAGCCGGTCAATTCCGGCGATCAGAACCGCAAGAGCGAAGAAATCGTCAACTACGAAATCTCGCGCACCACCAAGACCGAAGTGACCGAGGCCGGCCGCGTCAACCGCATTTCGGCCGCCGTGCTGGTCGACGGCACCTATACCCGCGACGACCGCGGCCAACCGGTCTACACGCCGCGCTCCAAGGAAGACATCGACCGCATCGCGGCGCTGGTGCGCTCGGCGATCGGCTTCGATGCCAAGCGCGGCGACCAGGTCGAAGTCGTCAATCTGCGCTTCGCCGAACCCAATGCCACGCCGATCAACGAGCCGTCGGGCTGGCTGAACATATTGCAGTTCACCAAGCAGGATATCATGCGCGGCGCCGAGATGGGCGTGATGGCGCTGCTCGGGCTCATCGTGCTGATGCTGGTGGTGCGTCCGCTGGTGCGCCGGATCGTCACTCCGGAAACCGCTCTGCTGGCCGGCGCAGCCGGCGTCGCGGGCGTCGCCGGCGCGATTGGAGGTGCCGGCTCATCCGGCACCGCGCTGACCTCGACCGCGCCAGGTACAAACTTGACCAGCGCTGGCGGCGGCGCCGGCAGCATCACCAATACCAGCGGCGCCAATATCGCCATCGTCGGCGGCAACGAATCCGTCGCCATCTCCAACCGTACCTCCGCCATGATCGATGTCGCGCAGGTGCAAGGTCAGGTTCACGCTCAGTCAGTGCAGAAGGTGGGCGAACTCGCCCAGAAGAACCCGCATGAAGCCGTCGCCATTATCCGCACCTGGCTCCACGAGGACGCAGCTTAGGCCATGCCAGCAGCAGCGAAGAGCAAAACTGACGCCGTGCGCGAAGATATCGGCGGTCTAATGGCAGAACTTGCAAGCCGTCCGCAGGTCCAGGTCGGCCGCCGCAAGCTGACCGGCCCCGAGCGGGCCGCGGTGCTGATGCTGGCGCTGGGCGAGCAATACGGCGGCAGCATCTTTGGCCTGCTCGACGACGACGAACTGCGCGAAATTTCCATTGTCATGTCGTCGCTCGGTACCATCGAGGCCGACGCCGTCGAGCAACTGCTGCTCGAATTCGTGTCGCGCATGTCGGCCTCCGGCGCGCTGATCGGCAACTACGAGGCCACGGAGCGGCTGCTGCAGCAATACCTGCCGGGCGAGCGCGTGCACGGCATCATGGACGACATCCGCGGCCCGGCCGGCCGCAACATGTGGGAAAAGCTCGCCAACGTGCAGGAAGCCGTGCTGGCGAATTACCTCAAGAACGAATATCCGCAGACGGTGGCCGTCGTGCTGTCGAAGCTGAGCCCCGAACACGCCGCCCGCGTGTTGTCGATCCTGCCGGAGGACTTTTCGCTCGACGTCGTCAGCCGCATGCTGAAGATGGAAGCAATCCAGAAGGAAGTGATCGAGCGCGTCGAAGAGACGCTGCGCACCGAATTCATGTCCAATCTGTCGCAGACCCGCCGCCGCGACGCTCACGAGGTGATGGCGGAAATCTTCAACAATTTCGACCGCCAGACCGAAACGCGCTTCCTCGCCGCGCTGGAAGAGGAAAATCGCGACGCTGCCGAGCGCATCAAGGCGCTGATGTTCACCTTCGACGACCTGATCAAGCTCGACACCGGTTCGGCGCAGACGCTGATGCGCAACATCGACAGGGACAAGCTGGCGATCGCGCTCAAGGGCGCCAACGAAACCGTGCGCCAGTTCTTCTTCAACAACATGTCGACGCGCGGCGCCAAGATGCTGGTCGACGAAATGCTGGCCATGGGCCCGGTGCGGCTGCGCGACGCCGACGAGGCGCAGACGCTGCTCGTGAACAAGGCCAAGGAGCTCGCCGAAAAAGGCGAGATCCTGATCTCCAAGAGCCGCGGCGAAGACGAACTCATTTTTTGAGACACCGATGAAGGCGACGTCTGCGAAATACATGTTCGACGAGGACTTCGCCACCGGCGAGCGTCCGACCATCACCGTGGTCGAAGCCGAACGCCGGCGCGCCGACGCCGAATCGCTGGCCTATCGCAACGGCTTTGCTGCCGGCCTGGCGCAGGCGCAGGGCGATACGGCGCAGCTTGCCGCCGATGCGCTGGCCCGGCTCGCCGATGGTCTGGCCGGGATTGACCGGGCGCTCAAGGGCATCGAAGCGCGGCTTGAAGCCGAGGCGGTCGAGGTCGCTGTTGCGGTCGCCGGCAAACTCGCGCCGCAATTGATCGCGCGCGAGCCTTTCGCCGAGATTTCAGCGCTGGCCACCGACTGCTTCCACCACCTCGTGAAGACGCCGCATGTGGTGGTACACGTCGGCAGCGCCATTCACACCGAGGCCAAGGCAAAGCTCGAGGCCATCGCACAGGGGCGCGGCTTCGAGGGCCGGTTGGTGGTGCTCATCGACGACACAATGGCGCCCGGCGACTGCCGGGTCGAATGGGCAGACGGCGGCCTCAAGCGCGATGAAGCAGCCACTCTCACCGTCATCAATGACATGGTCGGCCGCTACGTCGCGGCGCGGCATCCCGACCCGATCGATTAGGACTTCAGGAGACCGATGCGATGAGTGACGAAAGCAAAGTGCCGCTCCCCGACCTCGAAGGCGGTTCGGGAATACCGGCGGTCGACGATGCCGGCATGCTGCCGCCGTCCGATACAGAATCGGTCAACCGCGGCGCCGCCGATCTGGAAGCCGTCTTCGACGTGCCGGTGCAAGTTTCGGCGGTGCTCGGCCGCGCCCGCATGGCGGTGGGCGAGCTGCTCAAGCTCGGACCCGGCGCCGTGCTCGAACTCGACCGCAAGGTCGGCGAGGCGATCGACATCTACGTCAACAACCGCCTCGTCGCCCGCGGCGAAGTGGTGCTGGTCGAAGAGAAGCTTGGCGTGACCATGACGGAAATCATCAAGGCGGACAGGAATTAAACATGCGACTTCTCATCGTCGGAACATTGGGAGGCCAGCTCACCGTCGCGAGCAAGATCGCGATGGACAAGGGCGCCAGCGTCACCCACGTCGACAGCAACGAGCAGGCGCTTGCCGTGCTGCGTTCCGGCAAAGGCGCCGACCTCCTGATGGTCGATGTCGCCCTCGATATTCGCGACCTCGTCACCAAACTCGACGCCGAGCGCATTCACGTGCCGATCGTCGCTTGCGGCGTTACCAATGACGCCCGCGCAGCGGTACGCGCCATCCATGCCGGTGCCAAAGAGTACATCCCGCTGCCGCCCGATCCGGATCTGATCGCGGCGGTGCTGGCTGCGGTGACCGACGACAGCCGCGACATGATCTATCGCGACGAGTCGATGGCCAAGGTGGTCAAGCTGGCGCAGCAGATCGCGGGTTCCGACGCCTCGGTGCTGATTACCGGCGAGAGCGGCACCGGCAAGGAAGTTCTGGCGCGCTACCTCCATTCGCGCTCGCTGCGCGCCAAGAAGCCGTTCATCTCGGTCAATTGCGCCGCGATCCCGGAAAACCTTCTGGAGTCCGAATTGTTCGGGCACGAGAAAGGCGCCTTCACCGGCGCCATGGCGCGGCGCATCGGCAAGTTCGAAGAGGCCAATGGCGGTACGCTGCTGCTCGACGAAGTCACCGAAATGGACGTGCGGCTGCAGGCCAAGCTGCTGCGCGCGATCCAGGAGCGCGTGATCGACCGCGTCGGCGGCGCCCGCCCGGTGCCGGTCGACATTCGCATCGTCGCCACCTCCAACCGCAACCTGACCGATGCCGTGCGCGAAGGCACTTTCCGCGAGGATCTGCTGTTCCGCCTCAACGTCGTGAACCTGAAGATTCCGCCGCTGCGCGAGCGCCCCGCCGACATCGCCGAACTGGCGCAGTATTTCGTGCAGAAATATTCGGCCGCCAACGGCCTGCCGGTGCGGCCGCTGTCGGCGGAAGCCCGCCGCGCGCTCAACATCAACCGCTGGCCCGGCAACGTCCGCGAACTGGAAAACACGCTGCACCGCGCGGTCCTGCTCTCGACCGGTCCGGAAATCGGCATCGACGGCATTCTGTCGCCCGATGGCGTGCGTCTCGATCAGGCGCGCGTCAATGGCGCGGTCGCTCACGCAGCCATTGCCGCCGAGCAGATCACCCGCAATCTGGTGGGGCGCACCGTGGCCGAGGTCGAGCGCGACCTGATTCTGGAGACGCTCAAGCACTGCCTCGGCAACCGCACCCACGCTGCCAACATTCTCGGCATCTCGATCCGCACGCTGCGCAACAAGCTCAACGAGTATTCCGGCGACGGCGTGCCGGTGCCGCCGCCGCATGGCGGCGAGATGCGCGGCGCGGCCTAGGCCACCCGCGAGCAATCAAAAGCCCGGCTCAATGGCCGGGCTTTTTCTGCTGTCGGCGGCGAGCGCTGAATTACCGCCGGACCGAGCGCACCGCACGCTTCTGCCGACGGCTTTCGTTCCTGTCCCTGATCGTGTCGAGCTGGACAGCCTTGGCCATCAGGTGGTTGCTGACGGCCTCGAGGTTCGCCACCAGTTCGCGGCCCTCACGCGCCAACCGGGTGCACCGGTCGGCGGTCTCGATGAGGTATTCTGCTGTGGTCATCGTCAAATCCATCCTTCGATTTGATCCGGATATGCACAGCAAACGCAGCAATTCAAGGTTGGTTAACGGACAGATCGCAGCAGCCACGGCACGCGCGTGATAATCGTTGGTATACCAACGACATAGGCTGGAAAATAAAATGGCGGTTATCTTCAAGATTATGCCGGCCGCGCTGTGGCGGGCTGCGGAAAGCACCGGGGTATTCCACGGCTCCGAGCACGACTCGCGCGACGGCTTCATTCATTTTTCAACGGCCGCGCAGGTCGCGGAGACCGCCGCCAAACACTTTGCCGGCCAGCGCGACCTGCTGCTGGTGCATGTCGATGCCGCCAAGCTCGGCGACCGGCTGAAGTGGGAGCCCTCCCGCGACGGCGCCCTGTTTCCACATCTGTATGGGCCCCTCGACCTATCGGCCGTCATCCGGTGCGAAGCGCTTCCGCTCGGTCCGGACGGGGTCCCGCTGCTGCCGCTGCCCTGAACCTAGGCACCCGCTTCAAGTGACTCACTTTTTGGCAATCCGGCGGAACCGAACCGCCGGCCGGGGCATTATTGTGCAGCGCAATAATACCGGATGGGGCGACATGCCGATTCTGAGCCAGACCTGCGGCACCATGCACCGCTCCGTTTTCAGTGAAACCGCCAGTCCCCTGAAGGCGGTGCCGGCGACGCTCCGTCCGCACGGGGCGGTGCGGTACCAATGTCCGGTGACCGACAGCCTGGTGCTGGTCACGGATGAGAAGGCTTTGGCCGATATCGCCCGCCCCCGCGCGCGGATCCGCTGCGTCGACTGCGGCGAAATGCACCTGCTGGTTCAGGACGACGTCCCTTCCCCTATCATTGTCCCCGCGCTTCCCGCCGCCTAGAGTTCGGTGCGGCATGGCTGTCGGCTGGTCGTTCGAGCCGTCCGCACCGGTGGATCCGGCGTCCGGAAGGCAATTAGTTGAACAGTTTCAAGGGTTCGATGGACCTCGACGCCAACCGCAGCCTGATCGCGACCGCTCTCGCGCGCATTCCCGGCGGTGACCGGGCGGCGTTGCAAACGGTCTATCGGCTGACCTCGGCGAAGCTTTTTGGCGTGGCGCTGCGTATCTTGGGAGAACGCAGCGAGGCCGAAGACGTGGTGCAGGAGGTTTACCTCACGGTATGGCGCAAGGCCGAGCAGTTCGACGCCGGCCGTGCCAGCCCGATGACCTGGCTGATCGCGATCGCGCGCAACCGGGCCATCGACCGGCTGCGCGCCACCCGATCGAGCCGCCACATGGAGCCGATCGACAGTGCCGCCGAGATCGCCGATGGCGCCGATCCCGCCGACAGCATGCTCGAAAAAAGCGAGGACAGCGCCCGCCTTTACGGTTGCCTCGACGGTCTGGCAGTGCACGAACGCAACGCCCTGCGCGGCGCGTTCTTCGACGGCAACACCTATGACGACCTCGCCGCGCGCATGAACGTGCCGCTCGGAACGATGAAAAGCTGGGTGCGGCGGGCCATGATCAAACTCAAGAGCTGTCTGGAGACATGAGCGACACGGCCGACCATAGCGGGCTTCCCGCCGATGAACTGCTCGCCGCCGAGTATGCGCTCGGCGTACTGGCCGGCGCCGAACGCGCCGCCGCCGAGCAGCGAATCGCGCGCGAAGGCGTCTTCGCCGCCATGGTCGCGGAGTGGGAAGCGCGGCTGTCGCCGTGGGCCACCGGCATTGCCCCGGTTCCCCCGCCGCCGCAGCTCTGGGACAACATCGCCGCTGCCTTGCCGGCCCATGCAGCGCCTGCGTCCAGCGGCTGGTGGCAAAGTCTGGCGTTCTGGCGCGGCCTGTCGCTGGCCAGCGGCGCCCTCGCCGCCGCCTGCATCGGCGTCCTGATTTATCGCGGCAATGTGCCGGAGCATCCGCCCCTGATGGCGTCGATCGACGGCGGTGGTCACCGTCATTTCGTGGCCACTGTCGATCTCGCTCGCGGCAGCATCGCCGTGGCGCCGGCCGCCTTTGCCGCCGACGCGACCCGCGTACCGGAACTGTGGCTTATCCCGGCAGACGGCCGGCCGCGCCCGCTCGGCCTGTTGCGCGCCGATGGCGGCGTCGTCATCACAATTCCACAGGCCTTGCGGCCCTTCGCCACCCGCGACGCGGTGCTGGCGGTCTCGCTGGAACCGTCCGGCGGCTCGCCGACCGGACAACCGACCGGCCCCGTCATCGCCACGGGCAAGCTCACGAACCTGTGAGACCGGCGGCGCGTCTCTGACGCAGCCGCCTCCGTAGCTCCCGATGTCTCCACCACGGAGACGAGAGCAAACGGAGTTGACCATGACCCTTCACAAACTCGCCTTGGCCGGGACCGCCGCGCTGGCGCTTGGCTTCGGCTTCGCCACCGTCGGCCCGAGCGCCGCGCAAATGGCCGACAAGCCTGTCACCGTCGGCGGCGCGCCGATGTATGCCAACAAGAACATCATCGAGAACGCCGTCAATTCGAAGGACCACACCACGCTGGTCGCCGCCGTGAAGGCCGCAGGCCTGGTCGAGACGCTGTCGGGCAAAGGTCCCTTCACCGTATTTGCGCCCACCAACGCCGCTTTCGCCAAGCTGCCGGCCGGCACCGTCGATAATCTGGTGAAGCCCGAGAACAAGGCGACTCTCACCAAGATCCTGACCTGTCACGTCGTCGCCGCCGATGTCATGTCCTCGGCGATCGCCAAGATGATCAAGGACAGCAAGGGCATGCACCCGGTGAAGACGGTTGGCGGCTGCACCTACAACGCCAAGATGAACGGCGACAAGATCGTGCTGGTCGACGGCAAGGGCAACGAAGCCACGGTCACCATTGCCAACGTCAAGCAGTCGAACGGCGTCATCCACGTGATCGACACCGTGCTGCTCCCGGGCTAATCGCTCCTCACTGTCCGGTAGCGCACGCGGCCCTCCCCCCAGTCCCCCAGGGGGAGGGTCTTTTTGTGTCAGGATGCCGCAGTCCCGCCGCCGGCACCCGTTAACCGACCGCTAACCATAAACTGGGCAAATACTGCCGGGTCGGGGTTTTACCGTCAGCAGTTTTGCTCATAGAAGGCGGCCAGGGGGCCGCCGACGCCGATTTGTAGCCAACGTATTGTCGTCCGCGTCCGCGCCGCCCGGCTTTGGCGGGTTTAGGTCAGGCTCTTTTCCGCAGCATGAGCGACATTACCGCCGCCCCCACTGCCCGCAACATCAAGCTGCCCGGCCTCGGCGAAGTCGGCATTTTTCTCCGGCGCGGGGACATCGCGCTCGCCGTTGGCGTGCTGACCATCCTGGTCATCCTGATCCTGCCGCTGCCGCCGGTCCTGCTCGATATCGCACTGGCGATTTCGATTATCTTCTCGGTGCTGATCCTGATGACGGCGCTGTTCATCCACACGCCGCTGGAATTTTCCGCCTTCCCGACCGTGCTGTTGATTTCGACCATGTTGCGGCTGGCGCTCAACCTCGCGTCGACGCGGCTGATCCTGTCGCACGGTCACGAAGGCACCCACGCCGCCGGCCACGTCATCGAGGCCTTCGGCAACTTCGTGATGGGCGGCAATTTCGTCATCGGCATTATCGTTTTCGCGATTCTGGTGATCGTCAATTTTGTCGTCATCACCAAGGGTTCGGGCCGCATCGCCGAAGTCGCCGCGCGCTTCCACCTCGACGCCATGCCCGGCAAACAGATGGCGATCGACGCCGACATGTCGGCCGGTCTGATCGACGAAAAAGAAGCCCGCCGCCGCCGCAAGGTGCTGGAGGACGAAGGCGGCTTCTTCGGCGCCATGGACGGCGCCTCCAAATTCGTGCGCGGTGACGCCATCGCCGGCCTGCTGGTCGTGTTCATCAACGTGATTGGCGGCATGATCATCGGCATGGCCCAGCAGGGCATGACCTTTGCCAACGCAGCGCAGGCCTACACCCTGCTGACCGTCGGCGACGGCCTGGTCACGCAGGTGCCGGCGCTGATCGTGTCGACCGCCGCCGGCCTGCTGGTGTCCAAGGCCGGCGTCACCGGCGCCGCCGACAAGGCGCTGCTGCGCCAGTTCACCGGTTACCCGCTGGCGCTCGGTATGTCGGGCGGCGTCATGGTGGTGATGTCGCTGCTGCCCGGCATTCCGATGCTGCCATTCCTGGTGCTCGGCCTGGGCGCCGGCGCGCTCGCTTTCATTTCGGACAAGCGCGGCAAGGCAACCATCGCCTCCGAAGCGCGCAAGGTGGCAGACGAGGCCAAGGTCGAAGCCGCCGACGAGCCGATTACCACGGCGCTGAAGATTGACGACCTGAAGGTTGAACTCGGCTACGCGCTGCTGCCGCTGGTCAATTCACCCGACGGCACCGACCGCCTGACCGAGCAGATCAAGGCGCTGCGCCGTTCGCTGGCCACCGAGATGGGCTTCGTGATGCCGGCGGTGCGCATCCTCGACAATGTCCAGCTCGACGCCAACAGCTACGTCATCAAGATCAAGGAAGTCGAAGCCGGCAGCGGCAAGCTGTGGACCGGGCACTACATGGTCATGGACCCGTCAGGCGGCCAGGTGAAGCTGCCCGGTACCCACACCACCGAGCCGACTTTCGGCCTGCCTGCCACCTGGGTCGATGCTTCGGTGAAGGAAGAAGCATCGATGAAGGGCTACACCGTGGTCGACGCCGCCACGGTGCTGTCGACGCATCTCACCGAGATGCTCAAGACCAACATGTCCGAGCTGCTGTCCTACGGCGAAGTACAGAAGCTGCTCAAGGAACTGCCGAAGGAACAGGCCGAACTGCTCAAGGATCTGGTGCCGTCGCTGGTCACGGTGTCCGGCATCCAGCGCGTGCTGCAGATCCTGCTGGCGGAGCGCGTCTCGATCCGCGACCTCTCGACCATCCTCGAAGGCATTGCCGACGGCATTGGCAGTTCGCGCAACCCGTCGACTCTGGCCGAGCATGTGCGTGCACGGTTGTCGCGCCAGATCTGCGCCCAACATACGAGCTATGCCGGCTATCTGCCGCTGATCCCGCTGTCGGCGCAGTGGGAGCAGGCCTTCGCCGAGTCCATGGTCGGTCAGGGCGACGAACGGCAATTGGCGATGCAGCCGTCGAAGCTGTCGGAATTCATCAAGCTGGTGCGCGAGAACTTCGAAGCGGCGGCGCGCGAAGGAGAAGCGCCGGTGCTGGTGACGTCGCCGTCGATCCGTCCGTTCGTGCGCGGCATTGTCGAGCGCTTCCGCGCCCAGACGCCGGTGATCTCGCAGGCCGAAATACACCCGCGCGCCCGGCTCAAGACGGTCGGCAGCATCTAGCCAGCGCTGCTCAGTATCCCGCCTCGGTGTACAGCCCGGCGCCGCTGCGCCGGCACACCAGCAGCTTGCGCCGGAACGTCAGCACCAGTTCGCGCCGCTGGTTGAGCAACCGCGTATCGACCGTCAGCACGCCCTCGCCCTCGCGCGAGCGCGACACACGCGCATCGATCACATCGGATTCGGCCTCGACGATATCACCGTCCAGCACGGGAATCGGCAATTCGACATCGTACCAGCCGAGATTGGCCACGACACGACCAAAGGTGCGGGTCGTCAGGGCGGTCGCGGCGCCGATCAGGAATGCTTCCGGCATATGCCGCGCGCTGCCCTCGCCTTCGCCAGTCCAGGCCGCATCATAGGCCTGAGGCGACAGATCCAGCGTGCGGCGTAGCTGGCGGGCCGCTTCGACGGCCGAAAAACTCCGGCGCGGAAAATGCACGAACGTTTCGCCGGCGGCGATATCCTCGAAGAACAATCCCGCCTGCTCGACCAGGCAACCATCGGCATCGGCATGATAGGCGGCAAAGCGCGCCTCGTCGGCCGGTTCGCCACCGGACTGGAGCGGCCCGCGGCCGCGCCGGTAGACCGGAACCTCGTATTGCAGCCGGGCGACCGGCATCCCGTCCGGCTTCACCATGACGGTCTGAACCGTTGCCACGCCCGTGTCCGCATCGGTCTCTGCGGCGCTGAGGATTTCGGATTCCGCGTACAAGGTATCGCCGCCGAATACCGGACCCGTCATCACGATCTCTTTGAAACGGGGGATGGCTTTACGCCGGCCGAATGTCTTGCTGGCCATGCCGATCGCACGCTGCAGCGTCAGCGTGCTGACCATCAGCGGCTTTTTCCACGGCGTCTGCGCCGCGTAATGCGCGTCGAAGTGCAGCATCGCGCCGTTGAATGTGTCCAGCGCGTCGTCAACGTTCTCCTGCTGCGAGAAGGTGATGCCCGGCCGGTGACGAAAGCGCTGCCCGGGAGCAAAGTCCTCGAAGTCGAGTCCGAAACGCTCGCGATACCGGCCGGGAGCGATCTTCGAATAGGCGGAGAGGTGCGGCATGGCATCAGACCGTTGGCGCAAGCGCGATGGGTGAGGGATCAAACGGCCGGCCCGGCCTGCGCCAGACCGTGAAGCTGTAGGAATAGCGTTTGCGCGGAAACAACGTGTGGCTGACCATGATCAGCCGCTGCTGCGGCCCGCGATACCAGCGCCAGCGCGATAACGCCGCTTCACCGGTGACGACATCGAGCAGCTTGGCCTGCCGGGCATTGAGTCTTTCAGCGTCCATGCTTTGACGGATGCTTTCGATGCTTGCACCCTGCGCATGTTCAACCATGGTCGCCAGCGAACCGAAACGGCCGTTGAAAGCCTTTGCCTGCCCGGGATCAAGATTGGGCACGTAATGCGTTGACAAGCAGACAGCGGGGCCTTGTTTCGGGGAACGCAGGTTCTGGATGCGGGTAAACTTCTCGCCGATGTCGCAACCCAGCTCCGCCGCCAGCACGGCGTCGCAGTTCACCACGTCAACCTGGATCACCTTGACGGTCAGTTCTTCGGTAAACTGGATCAGCTCTTCGAGCGATTTGCTTTCAAGGACGAAATGCTCGCGGGATCCGCCGGCCTCGACGCGGGTGCCGACGCCGGCGCGGCGCGACACCATGCCGTTGAGTTGCAGCTCTTTCAGTGCGGCCCGCAGTGTGATGCGGCTGACGCCGAACTGTTTGCATAGCGCCATCTCCGGCGGCAGCAGACTGCCGGGTGTATAGCGGCCCGCTTCGATGTCTTCCGCGATCTGCTGGGCGATGCGGGCATAAAGGGGCGCCGACCGGGCGGCGATGCCGACGCTCATATCACGCCCTCGCTGCGCAACGACGCGACTTCGTCCGCATCGATGCCAATTTCGCCCAACAGGCTCGACGTATCCTGACCCAGAACCGGCGCTGGCCTCGACGGCGCATGGGCTTCGCTGGAGCGGATCGGGCTGGCCATCAGCTTGACCGTCTGCCCGCCCTCAGCGGTCACGGTTTCGATGCCGCCCCGATCCTTCACGAATGGATTATCAAGCGCCTGCGCTACATCGAGAATCGGCGCGCCCGGAATGACGCCGGCGAATTCGGCCAGCCATTCTGCGGTGGTCCGCTTCGACAGCGCGCCGTCCAGCAGCTCCGTTATGGTGTCGCGGTTGGCGAGACGGTCCGGGAAACGCCGGAAGCGAGGATCGTCACCCCATTCCGGATGTCCGACGCGCTCGCACAACAATGGCCAGAACTTTTCCTTGTTGCACATCAGGTAAATCCAGCCGTCGGCGGTGCGATAGGTCTGGCATGGCGTCAACGACGGATGCGCCGAACGCGGCAGCCGCACGGTGTTGACACCGGCGTTCAACTGCCAGTGCGCGATGTAATTGAGATTGTAGATCGCCAGATCGAACAGGCTGACATCGACATCGCGGCCACGACCGGTCCGGCGCGCCTCCAGCAGCGCGCTGACCAAAGCGAGGCTCAGGACCGATCCGGTCATCAGATCGACGATCGACAGGCCCATGCGCGAGGGTGGCCCGGATGGATCGCCGGTGAGCTGAAAATAGCCGGCCTCTGCCTGCATCAGATAATCGTAGCCCGGCCAGTTGGCGCGTTCGTTGTCGCGTCCATATCCGGTGAGATGCGCGCAGACGATGCGGGGATTGAAGGGCGCCAGCGCAGGATAGGTGATGCCGATCCGTTGCGGCACGTCGCCACGCAGATTGCTCGCCACCGCGTCGGCCGTACGCGCCAGCCGCTGGAAAATGTCGCGGCCGCGGGGGTCGGCGAGATTGAGGGTCAGGCTGCGCTTGTTGCGATTGAAGCTGTGAAAGAAGTAGCTCTCAGTGGTGGCCGGGAGCGCGGGATTGAAATGCGGTCCGACGCTGCGGGAGACGTCGCCGCCCTCGATCGGATTCTCGATCTTGATCACCTCGGCACCGAGGTCGGACAGAAATTGCGTGCCGAACGGGCCGGCGCCGTATTGTTCGACCGCCAGCACGCGCACGCCATTCAGGATCGACAAAGTCATTCTTCAAAGGTCCCGGCGTTTCTTGACGAGAATTTTTAATTGTTATAACATTATAGCGTTTATAACAAGAAATTTGTCAACGTAGGGAGAGACACCGATGAACAAAAGGTCCTTGCTGCAAGGAGGCCTGGCCGCCGCGGCCTTCGCGTGCATCCAGTTTGCGATGGGAGCCGCGGTCGCGCAGGAATATCCCACCCGCACCATTCGCCTGATCGTGCCGTTCCCGCCGGGCAACGCGTCGGATGTGGCGGCGCGCCTCATCAGCAACAAGCTGCATCAGCGCCTCGGCCAGCCTGTGGTGATTGAAAACCGGCCCGGCGGCAGCGGCATCCTCGGCGTCCAGATCGTCACCGCCGCCGAGCCTGACGGCCACACGCTGCTGGTGACATCGCTGTCGCCGATGGTTCTCAACCCCGCGCTGTTCAAAGCCCTGCCCTACGATCCGACGCGCGACCTTGCGCCGGTGGCGCTGCTCGGCTTCACCGGCATGATGTTCGTCGCCCGTAACGACGTGCCGGCCAACAACATCGCCGAGGCCGTCGCCCTGATCAAAAAGAACCCGGCCGAATTCAACTCGGCACATATCGGCATCGGCACACTGAGCCAGCTTTCGATGGAAGCGTTCAAGCTGGCGCTCGGCCTCAAGATGGTCGCGGTGCCCTACAAGGGCAGCGGCCAGGCGCTCACCGACATGATGGGCGGCAACGTCACCTTCATGTTCGACGCCATGACATCGGCGAACGCGCTGGTGAAGGGCGGCAAGGTCAAGGCGCTGGCAGTGTCCACGTCGAAGCGCTCGATCTTCTCTCCCGAGACGCCGACGCTGCGCGAATCCGGGCTGTCGGTATTGAACGATTACGACATCGCCGCTTGGACCGCTTTGCTCGCGCCGGGCAAAACGCCGAAGCCGATCATCGACCGTCTCAACAAGGAACTTCAGGCAATTCTGTCGGAGCCGGAAACCAAACAAGCTTTCGAGGTCGCGTTTCTCGAACCCTATCCGCCAATGTCACCTGACGGCTTTGCCGCGTTCATGCGCGAAGAACTCAAGAAATGGGACCGGATCGCCACAGAAACGGGCGTGAAAGGCACGCTGTAGACATTAGCCGAGCCATGTCTCGCGGTCCGATGCCAAGCGTCGGACCGCGTTTCTGCAAGCGATCCCCGCACGCGACATGACTTTTCCGCTCCACCGCGACTGACTTTAATCAAATGCAAAGGCATTTTTGACGGCCCAGACCGTGCAGCGCCTCTGGAAAATGGCCAATTCGTACCTATATCCGGTCAATCGTCTCATATTGCTCACGTTCGGCCGGCCGGATTTCTCGGTCCGCCCCGGATGTCATTGGAGTTAGTCATGGATAAATTCGATTTCAGTGCGCCTGCAGAGCTGTTTCCGTCACGCAACCGCAAGATCGCCAGCCGCGTGAAATATCGCCGCTTCGCCACCGCCGCCGATGCCATCCGCTATGCCGTCGAGGAATTGCCGGAGCCGCTGCTGCTCGGCGCCTTCATTGAGATCGATGACAGCCGGCTCGGCCACAAGGACATTCGCGCCCTGTATGAGAGTGAACGCTTTCCGCACAAGAAGCTGGCGAGCTAGGTCTGACGCGCTGCCTTCAGCGCCGTAAAATCGCGCTGGTTTGACGGAAATCGCCAAATCCGGTATGATTTTGTTCGTTGAAACAAAGTGTTTTGCTCTGCCTTGCTGCGCTGCCCTTTTAGGGCGCTTATCAACGCACCCCTAAAACCCTGATGTTTCGATCGCACCGGGCCTGAGTGCCCGGGCGCATCTCAACACGAGCAGCGATAACGCACAAAGGTAGCTACGATGGCCACAGGTACGGTTAAGTTCTTCAACACCCAGAAGGGTTTCGGTTTCATCACGCCGAGCGACGGGTCGCGCGACGTGTTCGTGCACATCAGCGCGGTTGAGCGCGCCGGCATGAGCACCCTCAACGAAGGCCAGCGCCTGAGCTACGAGATCGTCACCGAGCGCGGCAAGCAGGCGGCGTCCAATCTGCAGAACGCCTGATTTTCGTTTCCGCAGCTAGAACCGATGCAGCGCCCGGCCTCGTGCCGGGCGTTTTAGCTCATGGCGCACTCCCGGCAGGCACCGGCCCTTTCAAGAAAACGAAGGCGATCGAGGCCATGACGCACCGCTACGCCGCCGGGGATACCGTCTACGACGAGCCGGCCTTCGGCAACGCCGCCGCGCGTGGCAACACGATCGTACGCCCACTGCCCGTCGAGAATGACGACCGCCGCGCCTGTCGCATCAAGAGCCTGGCGGAGTCCTTCGAGCGCATCGCCGAAGGGCACCAGCTCAGCCGCGGCGCGTAGCCGCTCTCTGCCGACATCCTCTAAGCGGCGTTAATACCGGAGGCGAAATTGCGCCCAATCCGGTCTATTGCGGCTGTTTTCCTGCAAAAAAAGTCGCGTTTTCACGCTCTTTTCAACGTTCCGTGAAAAGGTCTCCCGGAACCAAGATGGGTTCCCCACGTTTACTCCGCGAACAATCGCGTCGCACATTTGAACCTTTACCAAGGCCGGGCCGACTGACTGGCGTACCCTTGGAGGACATCATGAACTGGTCGATGTACACCGCCGATCGCACCACCCACCTGAAGATCGTGGTGGTGGGGCTTGCCGCAGCGCTTCTCATCGCCGTTATCGGCATCTCGGCGCAGCACCTCAATCTCGGCACCGATATCATGACTGCGCAGGGACCGACTGTGATCAAGGCCGGCGGGCCCGTGGCCTACACCGCGCGCGACGGCGTCATGATCCGCTAGTTCGTTATTCCGCAGGCCGAGCCATCCGGCAGGCGTTCTTGCTGAGATCTAACCTCCCCCCTTAGCGCGCCGCCTTTGCGGCGCGCTTTTTTGTCAGATGGGCGAATCGGCGAAAAACGCCGACAAGGGCGGTTATGAAAAGCCACTTGATTCGTACTTTTCTCACCGGACTCGTCGCCGCCCTGGTCATGCTTGTGCCCGCCCAGGCGCAGCGGTCCGACTATCAGGCGCGGCTCGCAGCTTATGAAGCCGCGTATGGCCCATACGAGCGGCAGGCCTCGGCCTATTGGGACGCTGTGGGCGCCAAACGCCGCATCCGCAACGCCAAGCACCGCAGTGGCGAACGAATCCTGCTTGAGGATTATGTGCTGACGCAGCCGCCGGTCTATGACGGCCCGCCGCGCCCGGTCGATCCCGACGCACCGGCGCGGCCGCCGGTCGAGCGCGAAGTCATCCCGACCATCGACGATTTCATCGCCGCCGCCGCCGATCAGTTCGGCTTCGTCCCCGACCGCCCGAAAACCGAAAGCGAATTCATGCGCGCTTACGCCCGCGCCGCCTCAGCGGCCGGGCTGACGCGCGACCAGATCGTCGGCATTTATGTGTTCGAGACGGGCGGCAACGGCACCCACGATACGCAAGCCGGCGTATCGGCGACGCGCACGCGGCCGATCTCGCCGGCGGTTGGCTACAACCAGTTGCTCAGCACCATCTCTGCAGCCACCCTGCACAGCCACGGTTCTCAATTGCTGACGGCCTTGCAGCAGAAATCCAAAACGCTGAGCGGCGCTGAACGGCAGGCGATGAACCGCAAGATCGAAGCATTGCGGCGCATGATCGCCTACGCCCGCACTGTTCCTTACCAGTGGGCTGCGCTCGACAAGCTCGCAAAGACCACACGCGGTGGCTGGGGCCTGCACGCCATCGTGCTCGACATCGATCTCGGTCCGCTGGTGCAGGTGCAGAAGCTGGTCACTTCGGTGCAGTTCGCCCGCACCCGCCGCTACAACAAACCGCTCACCGCGGCGGAACTGGAGCTGATGAACCTGACCGGCGACGGCAACGGCATCGACATGGTGCTGATGCCGCAAGCGCTGCGCGAGCGCGTGCCGACGGCGAACTTCTTCCAGCGCAACGGCTATGAGCGCAATCCGGTGGCGCGCCGCACCGGCGTGGTCGCCAACCTCATTTCCGACATGGACGCCAAAATGGCGAAAGGCGCGCAACAGCCCGGCGCCAAGGAACTGGCGGCCGCCTTCCGCTAAGGAGCGCCGCGACAGCGACGCAATGACGGTCTATGCCGGCGACAGCCCAACCGGAGTTGCCATGAAAACCGCCGCCATTCTGCTGCTCGTTCTGCTCACCGCGCCCGCCACCGCGCAAGACATCCGCGGCCTGGAAGTTTGCACCGCGGAAAAGCAGATGGACCGCCGCACCGGCTGCTTGCAGGCCAATGACAATTTCCTGCAGCAGGAACTGGCCAAGGTGAAACGTGAGGGTGACGCCCGCCTGGCGGCGGCGCAGGCCGAGATTGCGGCGCTGAAGGCAGCGCTCGCCGGGCTGGACGGCGACATGAAGCAGCTGCGAGCCAAGGCCGAGCCGGCGAAGAAGTAGCCCGGCGAGAAACGCAAACGGCGCCTTGCGGCGCCGTTTCACAAAATCAAAACTGGCGCGCCTCAAGCGTGCGCGGTGCCGGCGGAAAACCGCATGGCCGCGATGCGGTCGAGTTCGTTCTGCTCGCGGGCGCTCTGTTCGGCTTTCTCGCGGGCGTGGTCCCGCTCGTCCAGCATCTCGACCTTCTTCAATTCCTCGAAGGCTTCGCCGAGCACGGCTTTGGCGTCGTCGAGCTGGACCTTCAGCTCGCCAGCCGACCGCTGGAGGTTCTCGCGCCGGCCGATCGCCGCTTTGGCATAGGTCGGATAGGCGAAATGGCTTGGATCGTGAATCCCGGCGCGGTCCTGCTCGTGCTTGATCTCGCGCTCGAGATCGCTCGCCATACGATCGAAATCGGCAATCATCGCCTCGATCTGGGCGACCTTGCGCCGCTTCTCGTCGACCTGAAACTTTTTCAGGCGGATGAGGGTTTCGCGTGACTTCATCGACTCAATACTCCCCGAAGCCGCGAATTCGCCTGCTGGGCTAAGCCGATACCAATGGCCATGCGCGGACGTGCCGGACGTTCAGGTGCCGACTGTGGGGCAATATCGTTAGTTTTCGGTTTCTTTGCCGGCCAGGATTCGCTCAATCCACTGGTAACCTTCGGCCAGCGTCGAGGCTTCATCCTTGCCTTGGGACAGAAACGTCTCCAGCGGCTTGTTCAAACCGATGGCCTCATCGACCTCGGCGCTGGTGCCAGCCCGGTAGGCGCCGAGCCGGATCAGTTCCTCCATGTCGGCATAGGTCGCCATCACCTGCCTGGCTCGTGTGATGGCCGGCAGGAAGGCCGGATCGCAGGCCCGCGGCATGGTGCGCGAAACCGACTTTAGAATATTGATGGCCGGATAGCGGCCGCGCTCGGCGATGGCGCGCTCCATGACAATGTGACCATCGAGAATGCCGCGTACCGCATCGGCCACTGGCTCATTGTGGTCGTCGCCGTCGACCAGCACGCTGAAGATCCCGGTAATGGTCCCGGCATCCGTGCCGGGCCCGGCGCGCTCGAGAAGCCGAGGCAATTCGGTGAACACCGTCGGCGTATAGCCCTTGGCGGTCGGCGGCTCGCCGGCCGAGAGGCCGATCTCGCGCTGCGCCATGGCGAAGCGGGTGACCGAATCCATCAGCACCAGCACATCTTTGTGCAGGTCGCGGAAATACTCGGCGATCGACAGCGTCAGATAGGCCGCCTGGCGGCGCATCAGCGCCGGTTCGTCCGATGTCGACACCACCACCACCGAGCGCGCCAGACCTGCCTCGCCGAGGTCGTCCTGGAGGAATTCCTGTACCTCGCGGCCGCGTTCGCCGACCAGGCCAATGACCGACACGTCGGCCGCGACGTTCCGCGCCAGCATCGACAGCAGCACCGACTTGCCGACCCCCGAGCCCGCAAAAATGCCCATGCGCTGGCCGCGGCAGACGGTGATGAAGGTATTGAGCGCACGGACGCCGAGATCGAGCGGCTCGCCGACCCTCCTTCGGGCATGGGCCGGCGGCGGCGCGGCGCGGAAAGGATAAGGCGCGGGTCCAGGCGGCAGCGGCCCCTTGCCGTCGATCGGCTCGCCCATGGCGTTAATGACGCGGCCGAGCCAGCGTTCAGAGGGGCGGACCGTACCGGCCGCGGTCGCGACAATGGCGCGGCAGCCGCGCCGCACACCTTCCAGCGCCGCAAACGGCATCGCCAGCGCATGGGCACCGGCAAAGCCGACCACCTCGCAGGGAATGGCGCGGCCGGTGCCGCTCTCGATATTGAGCCTCGCGCCAACCGACATGGCCTGGATCGGCCCGGCCACCTCGACCATCAGCCCGCGCACACCGACGACGCGGCCGTAGATTTCGGCGCCGTCGATATCGGCAATCTGCTCCGCCAGGGCTTTCACGGGGCCGCCCCGGCGCGTGCCGATTCGCCGCGGGCCCGCTTTAACGGTTCCCGCATGCACCGCTCTGGCGAAAAAACGCGAAAAGGCCGTAAACTCGCCCTTAGGCTTACCGGCAGAGGCCGGACTTTAACTTGGTGTTTACCCGCGTCGTTAATCATTGGGTCATCGTCCAAGGGACTACGGCCAATCGAATCGCCCGGCCAGGACACGAGGGGCGAGTCTGCTGAGTCGCTTGCCAGCGGCTCTTAAACTGGAGCATTAGGCGCGTCGTGGCTAAAAAACCACTCAGTGGCAACATCTTACGGCGATTCGGCTTGCTTTCGCCAGCGAATGCTTGCACTGAAGAATCAGGTTTTGTTAACCATGTCCGCATAGTGTCGAATCGGTTTGTCCCACCGCGTTTTTTCACACTCGCCGCGTTGTGCGGCGCTGACCTGAAGCCCGGTTGCGGCGAGAAGGGGACTTAAATGCGCGTTCTACTGATTGAAGACGACAGCGCGACCGCCCAATCGATTGAGCTGATGCTCAAATCCGAGAGTTTTAACGTCTATACGACGGATCTCGGGGAAGAAGGGGTCGATCTCGGCAAGCTGTACGACTACGACATCATTCTTCTGGACCTGAACCTCCCCGACATGTCGGGTTTCGAGGTGCTGCGGTCGCTTCGGGTGTCCAAGGTCAAGACGCCGATCCTGATTCTCTCCGGCCTGGCCGGCATCGAGGACAAGGTGAAGGGTCTCGGATTCGGTGCCGACGACTACATGACCAAGCCGTTCCACAAGGACGAGCTGATCGCGCGCATCCACGCCATCGTCCGCCGTTCCAAGGGCCACGCCCAGTCGGTCATCAACACTGGCGATCTGGTGGTCAACCTCGACACCAAGACGGTCGAAGTCGGCGGCCAGCGCGTCCACCTGACCGGCAAGGAATATCAGATGCTGGAGCTGCTCTCGCTCCGCAAGGGCACCACCCTCACCAAGGAGATGTTCCTCAATCATCTCTATGGCGGCATGGACGAACCCGAACTCAAGATCATCGACGTGTTCATCTGCAAGCTGCGCAAGAAGCTGGCGAACGCTTCGAGCGGCAAGAACTACATCGAGACCGTGTGGGGCCGCGGCTACGTGCTGCGCGAGCCGCATGAGTCCGAGGAGCGGATTCCGGCTTAAGTCTGGCGGGCGGCCCGGCCGCCCTGCCCGCGACACTGCGAGTGCGATTTCGAATCCACCCGTTGCGTCTGCGTACATCTTGAGGAGCCCTTTCGGCTCTCTCCTCCCAACTAAAACCCCGCCGGAAACGGCGGGGTTTTTTCGTTGTTGCACCGCCGCTTTCGTGCGCGCTTAGCGGCTCTCGGTGCCTTCGATGCCGGTCATGGCTGCGGCGAGAAATAGCAGCACCAAAACGCCGCCGATGATCTGCATTGCCAACATGGAACTATGTCCTTCGCGGGTGTCTGTCCCGCCGATAAGCGACAGCGGCGCGATACGTTCCAGGCCCCTTCCAAATAACCGTTGCTCGCAGGGAACGAAATGTGGGTCCGGGGCTTGAATGTCGGTCCGGCCCTCCGGCTGGCACCCCACCATGGAGCGTTACATGAATTCCAAGTACGTGGCGTCAGCCCTGCTTCTCGCTGCTCTCGCGTTGCCAGTTTCCGCGCAGGCGCAAGGCACCGTCCGCGGCGCCCAGCAAGGTGCTGAAGACGGCGCCAAAGCGGCCGGTCCGGTCGGCGCGATCGTTGGTGGCACCGTTGGAGCCGTCGGCGGCACCATCGGCGGCATCCTCGGCGTTCAGGAGCGTCCGCGCTTCCGTGAATACGTCGTCCGCGAGCGCATTCCGTCGTACCGCTACGAGCAGGAACTGCGCGTCGGCACCGTGCTCCCCGAGGCCGGCGTCGTCTATTACGAAGTCCCGGCCGAGTACAACGTGACCGGCGGCTACCGCTACACCTACATCAACGAGCGTCCGGTTCTGGTCGATCCGCGGACGCGCACCGTCGTTCAGATCATCGAGTAGTCTGTAGGTCTGCGTTGCGATCAGCCGCCTCGGCCTCCGGCCGGGGCGGCTTTTTTTTGGGCAACCAAACGCACGCTTGTGCGTTGGAACTAAAGTTCCATCAACGGCCAGGGGAATTCATGGCAAAGCGCAACGTCGTCTCACGCACCTTCCGATCGACCCGCAAGACACTGACCGGCTACTTCAGGCCCGGCGCGAAGACGGCGGAAGCCACCATCGAACAATTGCTCGATGTCCTTGCGGACGCGCGCAAGTCGCTGCGCTCGATCGGCGGCAGCAAGAAAAAGAAGCGTAAAAAGAAGAGCCCGGCGCGCAAGAAGCGCACCGCCGCCGCCAAGACCCGCACGATGGCGCGGCGGGCGGCGAGGACCACCAAACGCAAAACGCGCGTTGCTGGCATCACGACACGCAAACGCCCTGCGGCGCGCACATCGAACCGCCGCAACAGCAAGCGTTAGGCCATCAGGCCTTGGCGGCGAAGGTCAGAACATTGCCGAATTCGGCGGGTGCCATGCGCCGCGCCGGGTTCGGGGCATAGAGCCCGCGCTTTTCCATCACCGGCTTGAGAGAATCGGTCAGACCGACCACGGTCTCTGCTGCGCCCAGCAGCAGATAGCCGTCGTCCGGCATGCGATGCGCCAGCCGGTTGAGCACATCGGTCTTGGTCGGCTGGTCGAAGTAGATCAGCACGTTGCGGCAGAACACGACATCGAAGATGCCGAGCGGCGTGAAATCGTTGAGCAGATTAAGCGACCGAAACTGCACCATGGCGCGGATTTCCGGTGCAATCTGCCAGTGTTCGCCGATTTGGGCGAAATGTTTCACCAGCATCTGAATCGGCAGACCGCGCTGCACTTCGAACTGGCTGTAGATTCCGTCTTTGGCACGCGTCAGCACGCTCGATGACAGATCGGTGGCGAGAATATCGACACGGTAGCCGGCCAGCGCCGACCCCATCGCCTTGAGAGTCATCGCCAGCGAATAGGGTTCCTGACCGGTGGAGGCCGCCGCGCACCAGATGCGGATGCGTTTCTCGCGCGCGCGCGCGGCGATCAGCGCCGGCATCACCGTGTCGCGAAAATGGTCGAACGGCACCTTGTCGCGAAAGAAGAAGGTTTCGTTGGTGGTCATCGCCTCAACCACTTCAGCCGCCAGCGGCGACGAAGGGCCAGCCTTCAACATACCCACCAGCCCGACCAGCGTGCTCATGCCGTGGCGGCGGGCCACCGGCAGCAGCCGGCTTTCGGCCAGGTACTGCTTCTCGGCCGACAGCACCAGGCCGGAGCGCTCCCGCAGCAACTTGCGCAGATAGTCGAAATCCTGCGGCGTCATGCACGCTCCCTGGCGAACAGACGCGTCAGCTTGGCCGCAATCCCGGGGAGGGGCTCCACAGCCGAGCACAGGCCGGCCATGGCAACCTGACCAGGCATGCCCCAGACCACGCTGGTCGGCTCATCCTGTGCGATCACATGGCCACCGGCAGCGACCACTGCTTTGGCGCCGGCGAGCCCGTCTTGGCCCATACCGGTGAGCACCAAGGCGAGAAGCCGGCTGCCCCAGATCGCCGCCGCGGAAGAAAACAACGGATCGACCGCAGGCCGGCAGAAATTGATCAGTGCGCCGTCGTCGAGCGCGATGACCGGTGCGCCGTCGCGGCGCACGATGCGCATATGTTGGCCGCCCGGCGCCAGATACACGGCGCCCGCGGTAACTGCGTCACCCTCTTTGGCCTCGTGCACAGGCCGGTTTGCCAGCCGCGTCAACTGTTCGGCAAGGATGGACGTGAACGTCGGCGGCATATGCTGGGTAATCAGCACCGGCACGGCGTCGATCACGTCACCGATCTGCGCGAGAATGAGACTGAGCGCCTGCGGACCCCCGGTCGACGAACCGACCACCAGCGCGCGTGGCGCGGCCGATGGCAGCGGGCGCAGCGGTGCTTGCGACCGCTCTGCTTCCGCCAGCGCCGGCCTGATTCGGGGCTGCAGGGTCGGCTTCGCCTCATAGATGTTTCCGGGCGTGGCGCGCTGGCGAATGCGGCGCTGACCGAGCTGGCGGACCTTTTCGATCAGGTCACGGCGAAATTCGGCGGAGCCGGCCGCGTTATGAGCGTTGGTTGGCTTCGGCAGATAGTCGGTGGCGCCAAGCGAAAGCGCCTTCAGGCTGATCTCGGCATTTCGCCGCGTCAGCGTCGACGCCATGATAACAACCAGATCGGGCTTTTTTGCCAGCAACAGCGGCAGCGCCGCGATGCCGTCGAGGTCGGGCATCGCAACATCGAGCAGCACGACATCCGGGTCAGCGCGCATCAACTCGGCGACCGCCTCACGTCCGCTGCGCAGCGAAGCCACCAGTTCCAGGTCAGGCTCGGCTTCCAGCCACCGCGTGAACAGCCCCCGCACGACGATGGCATCGTCCACGACCATGACGCGGATGCGGCGGCCGAGGGTTGTCACGGACGATGGAGAGGCAATTTCGAGGTTCATAAGATCTGTCGCGCTTGGGGATCGAGAACAATCGAGTCGATGAACGGCAATCAGATCAGCCCAACCTCCTGAAACTTGGCCTCCACGATCTCCCTGTCGAATGGCTTCATGATGTATTCGTTGGCGCCGGCGTGGAGCGCCCGCGCAATGTGGGCGACGTCATTCTCGGTGGTGCAGAACACCACCTTGGGCCGGTCGCCGCCGGGCAGCCGTCGCAGCGCGCGCAGGAATTCGAAGCCGTCCATTTTCGGCATGTTCCAGTCGAGCAGCACCGCCTCGGGCAATCCGGTCCGGCATGCATCGAGAGCCTGCTCGCCGTCCTCTGCTTCCACGATCTGGAATTCAAGGCCTTCGAGGATACGCCGCGCGACCTTGCGGATGACGCTCGAGTCGTCAACGATCAAACAGGTTTTCATCGTCATCTCGTCCTGAGTTTACTTGCCGCCTGAAGCTTGCAAGTCATTTCCAACGTTCAGAATTTTATGCCGCGATGGCTGTCGTACCGATATCCAGTACCCGCTCGACGTCGAGCAGCATCAGCAGTTGTCCGTCAAGCCGGTGAATGCCCAGCGACATGCGCGCCAGCCGCGGGTCGAGATTGATCGGGTTTGGCTCGCGGCCGGCGTCGTCCAGCTCCAGCACTTCGCCAACGCTGTCGATCAGCAAACCAAAGGACTCACCGCGCGATTCCACGCCGATCGCCATCGGCGGCGCATCGCCGGCGCGCGCCGGCATGCCGAGCCGGCAGCGCATGTCGATCAGCGTGACAATGCGGCCGCGCAGATTGAGCACGCCCGAGATTTCCGGCGGCGCCAGCGGCACGCGTGTCAGCCGCTCCGGCATGAAAACATCCTGCACCCGCAGAATGGGCAGGCCGAACAACTGTCCGCCGATCACAGCGGTGACGTATTCCCTCATGCGCCGGGTGGCATTCTCACCGTTCATCGATGCGTTCCTCATGCCGCATGACCGAGATCGGTCTGCTCCTTGAGTGCGGCGATCAGGCCCTGCCGATCAAACTTGGCGACATAATCGTGGAAACCGACCTGGCGGCCCCGCTCCAGCGCCTCAGCCGACACAACCGACGAGAGCGCGATAACCGGCAGACCGGCCATCAAAGCATCGTCGCGCACAGCTTCGGCAAACTCAAAGCCGTCCATTTCGGGCATGTCGATATCGGTAATGGCGACGTCGAACTGGCCGCCGTCCTTGATCAGCGTCAGCGCCTCCTGCGCGGAGCCAACCGAGGTCACGGCGTAGCCCGCAGCCTGCAGCACCGGCGTCAGCATGTTGCGGAAGAACGGCGAGTCGTCGATCAGCAGTACGGCGCGCGGCTTCAGCCGGCCGGGCTGCACCTTGCGGCGGAACCAGTCTTCGAAAGCAAGCGGCAGGAAGTGTCCGACATCGATGATCTCGGTCGCCTGACCCTTGATGATCGCGGAGCCGAGCACGCCGTTGCCCTGGCCCGCCACCTGGATGTCGAGGCGCTCTTCGACAATATCGACGATTTCATCGACAACCAGCGCCATGGCTCGCGTGCCGTCGGAAAACACCAGCAGCGGCTGAGCGCCCTCGCCTTTGACCTTGCCGTCGTCATGCATGCTGACCAGCGGCATCAGTTGCCCGCGGTACTGCACCATGTGCCGGCCGTTCGACAGTTCGATTTTACGCGCGTCGATTTCCTCAAGCCGTGTGATCAGCGATAGCGGCACTGCCTTGAGCTGGCTGGAGCCGGCGCGGAACAAGAGCAGCGACATGCCCGGTTCGACGGATTCGGAAGGCCGCGCCGCAGCCGCTTCCTCGGCGGCCATCTGCGTGGTGGCCGTGCTGCCGAGCGCCTGTGCGACACCATTCGGATCGACGATCATGATCACCGAGCCGTCGCCGAGAATGGTGTTGCCGGAGAACATCGTGATATGGCGCAGCTTGCTCGACATCGGCTTGACGACGATTTCCTCGGTGTCGAATACGCTGTCGACGACGATGCCGAAGACCTGGCTGCCGACCTGGGTCACGACGATGTAGCCGCCTTCAATGTCGTCGGCGGTGCCGGTTGCGACACCGAGCAACGTGCTCAGCCGCGCCAGCGGCAGCAGCTTCTCGCGGAGGCGCAGCACCGCCATGTCCTTGATGCGTTCGATGCGGTGTTCGCCGCCGTTGCGCGCGCGCACCAGCTCAACCACCGATAACTGCGGAATGGCGAAGCGCTCGCCGCCGGCCTCGACGATCAGCGCGGCGACGATCGCCAGCGTCAGCGGAATCTTGATGGTGAAGCTCAGTCCCACGCCGGCCACCGATTTGACGTCGATAGCGCCACCAATCTGGTCGATATTGGTGCGCACCACATCCATGCCGACGCCGCGGCCGGACACATTGGTCACCTTCGCCACGGTGGAGAAGCCTGGCGCGAAGATGAACTTGTGGATCTGCGCCTCCGACAGCCGGGCCGCTTCAGCCTCCGAGACAAGGCCCTGCGCAACCGCTTTCGAGCGGATCCGCTCGGTGTCGAGGCCGCGGCCATCGTCTGCAACCTGGACGATGATGTGGCCGCCTTCATGGTAGGCCGACAGGCGAATGCGGCCATGCTCCGGCTTGCCGGCGGCGCGACGCTCGGCCGGCGTCTCGAGACCATGGTCAGCGGAATTGCGCACCATATGGGTGAGCGGATCCTTGATCAGATCGAGCACCTGCCTGTCCAGCTCGGTGCCGGCGCCCTGCATGTCGAGGTCGATCTCCTTGCCGAGTTCGTTGCAGAGATCGCGGACAATGCGCGGAAACTTCTGCCACGCATTGCCGATCGGCTGCATGCGTGTCTTCATTACGCCTTCCTGCAGCTCGGCGGTGACGTTGGACAGGCGCTGCAGCGGCGTCTTGAACTCCGACTCCTCGTGATGGCGCGCGATCTCGAGCAACTGGTTGCGCGTCAGCACCAGCTCGGACACCATCGTCATCAGCTTCTCGATGGTATCGACGGTGACGCGGATCGACTGCCCGGCGCCCCTCGCTGCCTCGTCTTCGACGGCAGCGGCCTCAGCGGCGGCTTTCACCGGCTTGGCCGGACGGGAATCGACCGGGGTATTGCGGAAGGCACGTTCGAGATCGTCGAGCGAATCTTCGCCCGGGCGCAGACGGCGCTCCAACACCTGCGGCGCCAGTGTGCCGACCGTTTGTAGCGGCTCGGTGCCGGCCGCTTTCGGCGCAGCAATCCGTTCGACCATGTGCTCGAGATCGGCGATCAGGTCTTGGTCGGCGCCGTCCGGTTCGCGCTGGTCGCGCTCGAGCGATTCCAGAATCTGCTTGATGCGGTCGATGGTGGCCAGCACGACCGTCACCGCCTCCTTGGTCGCCGGTGCGCCGTCGCGAAATTTGCCCATCAGCGTTTCGGCAGCGTGGGCCAGCAACTCCAGCCGAGGCAGTCCGAGGAAGCCGCACGTCCCCTTGATGGTGTGGACCAGCCGAAAGATGTTATCGAGAATCTTGGCGTTGTTCGGATCCTGTTCGAAACGCACGAGTTCGACGTCAACGACGTCGAGACTTTCGTTGGTCTCGGTCACGAATTCGCGCAGCAGATCGTCCATCGAAACGCCTTCGTCGACAGGCATGGGGCCCATCTACCGCTTCCCGTCGGGAGCGTCGGCAGTGTGTCAATGAAGCGTTTAATTTTGGTTGCGGTTTACCACGCGGTTATCCGCGTTAAGCGTTCGTTAACCGCCGCCGCCGGCCGGTTTACTGGGCCGTAATAACGACCGCGTCGCCTTCCATGGCGATCGAGGCCTTGACGCCGCAAGCCTGCGCCAGAAGGTGGGCATAAAACGGCTGGATGCGGTGGGCATCGAGGCCTTCCTCGCCAGCCTCGCCCGACAGCAGCGCCGAATTGGGCGGGACCTTGGCGTTGGTGCCGGTGGTGGTGACCTTGAAGCCCATCTCTTCGCCGGTGCCGATCGGGTCGATCGTCATCTGGCCGCCCCGCGGGATCGACTGGCCGGCGATCAGGAGCATGTTGAGCAGCAGCTTGACGCGGTTCTTTGCCATGTAGGCGCGCGGCAGGTTCCAGGCGATCTTGGTCTTGTCGTCCTCGAGAAAGCCGCGCGACACCTTCTCGGCATCGCCAGTGTCGATCTGGGCGCCGGCCGAGCCGGCGGCGCCGAAAGCAATGCGGCAGAACTGCAGTTTGGCGGAGGCGGTGTTGGCGCTGCGCTTGATCAGATCCATCGCAAATGCCTGCGTCGCCTCGTCCTTTTCCTCAGCCAGCACTTCGAGGCCGTTGACGATAGCGCCGACCGGGCTGATCAGATCGTGGCAGACGCGCGAGCACAGCAAGGCGGCAAGATCGAGCGCTTCGATGGGCGTTCCGGACATGAATCGCTCTCCGCTGGGCGTTGAGACTGGCGAATCGCTGGGTGCGACCGCATCAGCGCCTGATACACCCCACCTGCGTCTCAGCCAAGAAGCCGCTTGTCGGTCAACGGCCGATGCCGCGGGCCACTTCGGGCCATTGCATCTCGGCATCCGCCAGGATGCGGTCGGGATCGGCCAGGAAGGCCGCACGCGCCGCCTCGTCGTAGAAAAGATAGAGCCGCCCGCCGGTCACCGCCCAGACGAACGGATGCCCGGGCACAGACGTGCCGCGCGCAATGGCGACCGCATCGTAGCCGCCAAAGCGCGGCCGGTAGACGTCCGGATTGTCGGCAAAGGCGGAGCGGTTGCCCTCGTTGCGAAACCGCCAGACCGCGCCGTCGCGGCTCAATTCCATTTCCGGCCGGCCGAACTGCGGCTTGCGGTCGGTGAAGTAGGCCACGGGATCGACGCCACTGATGGCCAGGCCAGTGACCGGGTCGACCACCAGACGGCCGTCGGCGCTGGCCTCCCGCCCCCCCAGGTAAAATCCAAAACCGCATAAAGCCAAGGCGGTCAGCGCCTTGAGCGCCCGCCGTGACTTCCGTTGCCGCCGTCCTGCCGTCATAGTTGTGCGTAATCTTCAAGCGATTCGTGAATGTCGGCCGCCACAATACGGTCGCCGGCGTGAGCATAGAGTTAAGCGGGGAAGAGGGGTTCTTTTGCCAATGGAGCATTCAATGCGCACCAGCTTGCGCCTTGCCGCCGTCACGCTCGGTCTGGTCGCTTTTGGCGCGACCATGGCCGCGGCGCAGAACCAGCCCATGCAGCAGCCGATGCAGACGGCACCGGCGCAGCGGGGCCAACCCGCCACCTTCGCCCCCGGCGAGATCGTGCGCGAAGGCCATCGATTTTTCGGTTCGGTATCGCGCGGCCTGGCCGAACTTGTCGAACGGGCGGTGAGCCAGTGGGGCCAGCCCAACGGCTACATTCTCGGCCAGGAAGCCAGCGGCGCCTTCATCGTCGGCCTGCGCTATGGCGACGGCCAGCTCTATACCAAGAATGCCGGGGACCGCCGTGTATTCTGGGAAGGCCCATCGATCGGCTTCGACACCGGCGGCGAAGGCGCCCGCACCATGATGCTGATCTACAATCTGCCGGCGACCGAAGCGATCTACACCCGCTTCGGCGGCGTGGATGGCTCGGCCTATTTCATCGGCGGCCTCGGCATGACCGCGCTGGCCAACGGCAATATCGTCGTCGTGCCGATCCGCTCCGGCGTCGGCCTGCGCCTCGGCGCCAGCATCGGCTATCTCAAGTTCACGCCGACCGCGACCTGGAACCCGTTCTGACGGGCTCTGCGAGAGCGCCGTCGGCCGCTGGCCGACGCGCACTGCGCGCGACTTGCCTCAAAGTTTAGGTTAATCTGCGGCTTCGCTGGCAGCCCCCTTCCCTGCATGTCATGGTTTTTGCGGGGTTATGGGTGAGGCTCGAGTTGGAGGCGTGGTTTCATGATTGAACCGGTCATGTTTTTCGGGATCGGCTTCCTGGTCGCAGCCCTGATCGGGCTTGTCATCGTCCCTCTGGTTCACGGCCGCGCGGTACGGCTGACCATGCGCCGGCTTGAAGCGGCGACGCCGTTGTCGATGGCGGAAATCCAGGCCGACAAGGATCAGCTTCGCGCCGAATTCGCGATGTCGACGCGCCGGCTGGAGATGAGCGTCGAACAGCTCAAGACCCGCAGCACCGGCCAGCTCGCCGAGCTCGGCAAGAAGGGCGACGCCATCAACCGGCTCAAGATCGAGCTCGGCGAAAAGACCGCCACCATCTTCGCGCTGGAAGCGCGCGACAAGGCGCTGCGCGACCAGCTGCGCGCCACCGAAGAAGAATTCACCTTCAAGACAACCTCGATGCACGAGGCGCAGCGCGCGCTGTTCGACAAGGAGTCTGAACTCGCCAAGCTGATGGGCGAACTCGACGAGCGCTCCAGCCTCGCCGACGCGCAGAAGCTCGACATCATCGCGCTGAAGACCCAGGTCGACGCGCTCAAGGAGCGGCTCGACAATGCCGGCAGCGAATTGCGCGCCGTTGAAGACCGCCGCGACGCCGAACGCGTCGAGTTGAAAGCCGCGACCCAGGAACTGGCCGAAGAGCGCGGCAAGGTAGAAAACCTCGGCCGCCGCGTCGGCGAACTCGAACAGCAGTTGGTGGCGCAGACCACGGAAGCGGAAATCCTCGGCCGCCGCGCCCAGGATCTCGAGAACCGGCTCGGCGAGCAGTCGCGCCTGCTGGCCGAGAGCGACGTCGAACTGCGTCACACCCGCTCCGATCTGGAATCCACCCGCAAGACCGAAAGCGACCTGCGCGCCGCCATCGCCGAACTCGACGGCCGCACCTCGTCCGCCACCGCCAAACTCCGCGCCGAGAACGCGCAGCTGCAGGCCGAGCTCGACCGCACCCGCGACGAGCGCGACCGCGTCGCCGGCGATCTCGCCAGCCTCAAGCGCGAGGCCGAGGAATCCTGGGCCTCCGAGCGGGTCGAGAACGCCATGCTGCGCGAGCGCATCAATGACGTGGCGGCGGAAGTGGCGCGGCTGGCCTCGGCGCTGGAAGGCCCGAACTCGCCGATCGACGCCATCCTCGCGGCCGAGACCGCCCGCGACAAGGCGCCGGCGGCGCTCACCGTCACCGGCGATGTCGACGTCATTGCCGGCGCGCCGGCCGGCGGCAACCTCGCCGACCGCATCCGGGCGCTGCAGTCGCAGGCCTCGCGGGTTCCGCTCGCCGAAGAGCCGAAGGCGCACAATTAGGCGGCCGAGGGCCGTAAAGCCACTCGGCTTGACACCCCTCGGACGCACTCCTTATATCGCGCTCACGGCCATGGCCGGGCGGTTAGCTCAGCGGGAGAGCACACCCTTCACACGGGTGGGGTCATAGGTTCAATCCCTATACCGCCCACCATTTGAAGCCCGCAATTCGCGGGCTTTTTCATTTCCCTGTCCGGCAATCCAGCACGTTTGGCGACGCAACGTAACGCGAACACGACGCGTCGAGACGTGGAGAAGCCGTGGAGTTTGTTCACCACGCGTTCCGTGATTTACCGCCGTTATGGCGCCATCAAAATTACCCGACTTTTCGACTGCTGAGATCGAAAGCATGGCGACCCGCATCGAGCGGCGCGCCGAACGCGGTCTTATCGTCCAACTCTTGCCGGACACCGCTCGGCTATGTGCTGCCGGCTTGCGACAAATAGCGACGCCGCCCAGGCGCGACGAGATCGTGCGCATCGTCTGCGGGATCAAGCGCTGCGATCGGCGCGGCAGCTGCTACGCCTGCATCGGCAAGGCAAACGAGATTCTTCGCCTGCTCGGCGGCTGATCTACCCGGCCCTTGGTCGCCGAAGCACACCGCCATCCCAAAAACCAATACCGCCACGCGTTCGCCCCCCGGCCCCCCGGATGGGGGGTGCCCCGCATTGCAGAGGATCATGCAAGACGACGCGATCGACCCAAACCGATTGGCGGTGTGGATTAGGGACATGCGGCTGCAGGTCCAGCGCATAGAGCAATCGCGGCTGGAACGGCAACCGATGCCGTTAGAGCCGCCCGTCGACCGCATCTACCGCAAAAGGCGCCGACGCGCGCCCGTGGCCTCCGCAAAAGGAAATCCAATTGCCGCCCGACCATGACGCAATGACGCATCGATGACGCATCATAAAATGATGCGTCATCGAAGATAATGCAAACGCATCAAGGCGATAGCTCCGACCATGACGCAATGACGCATCATTTGGTCGCGCGTACATAAGCAAACGGGGTGCGGGGTGACCGAGATTATTTCTCTTATGTGTGAGAAAACTAGATTTATCCGTCATTGCGTCATTCATTAGAATAAGTCTTTGATGTTTAAATGCAAAAGACGATGACGCATCATTTTATGATGCGTCATCGATGCGTCATTGCGTCATTCCTATCGAATTCTGAAATTTGCGGTGCCGAGGGGCGTCTGCGCGTGTGCCTCCGGCGCTTACTAGGTACCCCAGTTGGAATCATCTTGTGAGGTACCCGGGACTGCGCCTATACGAATACATCCCGATTTGTGCCCGGCATGATCCTCGCGGTGATCAAGTGCCAGTGGTGGCACCTCATCACATAGCGATCTCGATCAAGCGCGCGGGTCCTTCCCCCGCCCCCCGGGCCTGCGGTCGTAAGCGGCCCCGGGATTCTTCCAGTTGGGCTGATTGAAAATCACGGTTGTCAGGGTTGTCAGGTTGACTGCCCAAATTGTCAGGGTTGACAGCGTTGACAGCCCTGTCAACGCGTTGACGCAACACATGGAAAACGCTGATGGATAAGCCTTCTTACACGGTCGCGATCGATGGTGCTCGCGTGGTTACGCTCAATCCGCCGGTTGAAGGTCATGACGGCATGATTGCGGAGGTGCGCATCAGGCCGCCGCGATACAGCGACTTCATGGCTCTTGGTGATCCGACCGTCCTGATTGTGTCGGCGAATGCGATGGTGCCGCAAGACGACCTGGTGACAATCCGCCGCTATATCGAAACTCTGGCGGACAGCAAAGTTGTCGCGCACCTCGACCGCTGCAGCCTGCACGACGCGATGGCGCTCCGGGACGCAGTGAAATCTTTTTTCTCGGCAAAGTCGGCGAACACCTAGACGCCCTCGCCGACTTCCTCATTTTCGATAGGGATTGGGACCACACCCGCGTCGAAAGCATGACACCCGATGGTCTTGTGCGCTGGGCATCGCGCGCGGTCGCCTATGACAAGCGGAAAAATGCCCGTCGCAAGAAAGGCTGATCATGAGAGTGCTTGAAGCGGAGGCGGTCATCCGGGCGCGGGACCTTACCGGCCGTGCCTTTTCGGATGTCGCCCGCAAAATCCGCAGCGTCGAAGGCGCCGCCGGGGCGGTGAACCGCCGCGCCGGCATGATGGAGCGGACAAACGCGGCGGTCTCGCGTGGCGCTGGCGCCGCGATTGTATCGGCCGGCCGAATGCTGGGGCCGCTGGCCGCCGGCTACGGCGTCACGCAGGCGATCAAACGTTTCGGCGACACGGAAATGGCGATCACCCGCATCGGTCTCACCGCCGACGCGACCGATGCGGAGATCGACAAGCTGCGTAAGACCTTGCGGAATCTGGCCTACGATGCCGGCAAGCCGTTTGACGAAGTTACGACCGGGCTCGAGCAGTTGGTCGCCGGCGGTATGAACTTGCCCGAAGCGATGCCGGCCATGCCGGCCATCACGCGGACCGCACAGGCTGCTGGCGCCGAAGTGCGCGACATGGCGAACACTGCCCTTGCCCTCGGCCAAAACCTCGGTATCGCCGGCGGAAAGATGCAGGAAGCGTTCGATATCCTGGTCGCCGGCGGCAAAGCCGGTAAATTCGAACTCAAGGATATGGCTCGGTACCTCCCGTCGATCATGCCGGCTGCGGTCGCCGTTGGCATGAAGGGCGAGGACGGTTTGAAACGCATCGTCGCCCTGTTGCAGGCGGTCCGCGCCGGCACTGGCACGACCGAGGAAGCAGCGGCTTCGGTTCAGAACATTTTCGCCAAGATGGAGAGCGAGGAGACGTCAAAGCGTTTCAAAAAATTCGGCGTCGACCTGCGCGGTGAAATGAAGAAAGCGCGCGCCGAAGGCCGCGATCTCTTGCAAGTATTCATCGGCCTTACCGAGCAGGCGACCAAGGGTGATCTGTCGAAAATCCCGCAGGTTTTCTCCGACATGGAATTCGCCCGCGGCATGCGCGCGCTGCTGTCATTCAAAAATCTCATGGGCGAGGTTACCGACAAACTGAATAACGCCAAAGGCTCGGCCGGCCGCGATTTTGAGCGAGTGACACAGCGTAGCCAAGTTGCAATTAACCGGCTTTCCGAGTCATGGGACCGCGCCGTCGACTCAGTCGGTCGGCTTACAAGCGTCATGGGTGGTTCGGGCCTCCTCGATGGCCTGGCCCGAACAATTGAGTCGACCCTCGATTCGATCGAGCGATTGCGCGACCCGTCGCTCGGCGCTGAATATCGCAAGGCCACTGGCCAACCGCAGACGGTCACTGAATTGCGCGATCGCCTGCTCGTGGGCAAGAAGCAGGAGCGCCTTAGAGAACTAGACATGCGGGTCGCTGTCGCCGAACGGGACCACGCTGCGGCCGAGGCGACGGCAATAAAGCGTCCGGGCCTTGGACGCGATCCGGCGCAGGCCCGCAAGACACTCGAGTCCCTGCGCATCGAGCGCGAACTTGTTCGGCTTGAGATCGCGGCTCTTGAAAACCCCTCGCTACCGCCGATCGACCCAGCCGTTTTCGGCACTGCCGGCAGCCGGGAAAGCCTCGGCCCGTTCATGCCGTACCGTGGGCCGATGCCCCCGGCCGATCCGCGCCGCGGTGGCACTCAGCCCGATTTCAACATCGGCGCGTTCGTCAACGGTCTGGACCTCCCGCCGGCCGCCGTTGAGTTAAAGGGAAGCGCCGAAATCACCAATCGCCTGGTGGTCGAACCTTCCCCGGATTTCATCACGCGCATCATTCAGTCGGTGCGCAACAGCATCGACGGGGTGCGGGTCAACGGTGCGGCGGGCAGCACCGGCTCGACCGGCACGGCGATGCCGGAAGCTGGGCCGATGCCGTAACGAAGCGCGATAATCCGCTCGCCATCATTGAAAGAGGAAGTATGGACGAACACATCAAGACGGTTTTTTCTGCATTGCCCGATCCGCGCCCAGCGCAGGCGGCGTTGGACAGTTTTTCCCCGATGTTTCGGACGCTGGCCGCGCATGGCCAAGCCGAAGCTGCTCTTGCGCATGATCTTCGCGCGCGGCCTGGCGCGCCATCGCGCGGACGAGTTCGACGACGGCGGGATCGGGTCGGTTCATGACGGAATCGGCACCGGTGGCTGCCTGATAATACGGGGGCCGGCCAACGCTCCACAAGCCAACCGCGCGCCCCTACGGGCGCCGGCTTGCTTGACGGTGATGAATCGGACAAAATATCCGCGGAGCCTCAGAAACTCCCGCAGCGGACCCTTGCCGGGGTTTGCGCTGCATCCGCGATAGGCGGGCCAAGGGCTTGCCGGCCCTGATCCTGCCGAAAACGTTGCCGCGCCCACGCCGTGGGTGCGACCGGCCTTACTTTGCCGGGAGTGCCACGGCACTGCAAGCGAAAGCTTGCAGCGATACAAGAGCCTTCGGGTGAAGGCCGTGGCGCACGCTTCGCGGCGTGTTTCTGAACTCCCGGTGCCAGTGACGCGCACTGGCAGCCCGGTCCTCAGAAAGCCGGTTAAACCGCGAGCCTTTTATGAATCAAAATTACGTCGCTTCCGATCGGTGCGAAACTGTCGCGCGCCCGCATCCGCGCGCGCGAACAGAGGATCAAGTCATGTTACAAGTAGCGTCCGCGTCCACCGCACCCGAAATCACCGACCATGAACCCGATGCCAAATTGATCGGCCTCGGCCGCGAATTCGACCGCGCCGGCGCCGAATTCGATGCGATCGAAATCCTTATGAATGAAATATCCGAGCGGGCTATTGCCGCAACTGAAAAGCCGCAAGCGCTGGCGTTCCGCGACGATGACCGGTCCTTGTTGGCTTGTTTCAACTTTCCGCCGCCGTCCGATGGTATCTATTCTTTCGACGCCGTCAGCGCGTTCCGGTCTGGCCGATGGGGCTTGGGCGATGCGGAGCTTGCCCGCAAGCGCGAGATCGTCGCCGCGTGGGACGATCTAAGCAATACGGTTGCCGCGGTGGCGGATGCACTCGGCCACGACGAATTGCGGTCCCAGTCTGCTAACGCTCTTGCCCGCGCGCGTGCGGCGGGAGAGCAGATCATGCGGCTGCCGGCGCGCTCGGTGGCCAGCCTGATCGTCAAGGCCCGCGCCGCGCGGTGGTGCAGCGGCGAGCCTGACGAATACCTCGCGGGTTCATTCAACGACAGCAACATCATCGAATCCCTTATCGAGGATTTGCTGGCGATGGCCGATCAGCATCTGCCCTCACCGCTTGCACCTGGCGCACGCGCGGCGAATCAGGGCGGCGCCAAATCGCGCGATTCGGCGGCGGCGTAGCGTCGAATCGCTCGGCACCCTCAACTCAAAACCACGCGCCCGGCCCTTATTTGCCGGGCGCAAACGCAATACGTGGTCGCACCCCCCTTGCCAGAAAAGCAAGACGAGCGATTGTTCGGGCGATTGAAACGGCGAGGCCGACGCGAGACCGAATGTCGGCCTCCTTGCCTGTCGATGGCCTTGCGGCGCGTTTTTTATCCGACACTAATATGCTCGACACATAGACGGCCGACCACGCGTTTTTAATCTGGAAACGTATAATGGCTCGCAAAGCGACAAAACTGAAACCGGTACTGCCGCCGGTGCGCGAACGTCGCCAACCGGTTCTTCTACAGCTTCACACCCGAGGCACGCTAAGCAAGTGCTCAGCGACTTCGCGACTAATGCTCGCCGCCGGCGAACACTGGCGTCGCCTAATGGACAATAGTCAAGATACAGGCAATCGATCCAATCTACCGATTTGCGAGCGGGTCGATAACTCAATTTCACAGGCCGCTATCGACGGCAGGGTGATTCGAACAATCGACGCGAGCAAGGAGTCCGTCGCCCGCCAACAACAGGCCGCTCTGGCACGCAAAAACATTGGCCCTTACTCTGCTGCCGTTCTTGATGCCATTGTGTGCGATGATCTCGAAATCGATAATGCCGCCATCCGCCTCTATGGCGTAGCCAACAAGATTACAACTACGGAAACAAGGGAGCGCCTGCGCACGTCGCTCCAAACTTTTGCTGCTGCGATGCGCTTACCGGGTACCTAAGAAGGATTCTTCTTGTGAGGTACCTGGGACCGCTCCTATATAGGACCATACCGAATTGTGCCCGGCCGAGCCCTGCTCGCGCCGGGCTTTTTATTTCAACCAACTTGGAGTTACCCATGCCGAAAGCAATCGAGGCAAAGCCCGGCCTTGACCAGGAGCAATTCGCCAGTCTCATGCAGATGAGCCGCGCTGACGTTCGGGCACTGACGCTTGATCTGCCGTTCGCGGCAGGGACAAGCGATCTCATCTCCCAGATGCGTCGGGAGGGTCGCGGGGTCCGTTATAGCTATCAGGAGGCGCTCGCGATCGAGGCCGCCCGACAGCTGGCCGACGATGGCGGCCTCTCAATGGCAAATGCGATGCGGATCGTGGGGTCCGGGGTCGGCAATTTCTGCGCATCTTCCGAAAAGGATCGCAGCAAGGTCCTGTCCGACTTCTGGGTCGGCGCGGCCCGCGCCCGCAATTCGTGGGGAAAGGAGCCGCGCGGGACCTATCCGGTGACGAGCTTCGGCCGTGCGGAATATTGGTCGGGAGCTCACTTTTTCGGGTCGCTCGATGTGGTGTTCGGCGAACTTCGCTACTGGCAGACCTTTGACGAGATTCAGCATCCCGACTCGGACTCGGCTGCGATTTTCCTCACAAACATTTCTGCCGCCGACCGCCGCCTGCGCAAGCGCGCAGGTGCGCTCGGAATCAAGATCGGCGAGACCGAATTTTCGGCGGACTGATCCCGTTCAATCATCAGCCTAGAGGCTCACAGAATGTCCAAAGTTGCCCAACGGCGCCGGCGCGAACCGGCGCCGCAAGCATTTTTTACCCGGCGCGCCAGCGTGCCGGCATCGTCATACAATGCGGCAACCGGCACGTTTGCTGCCGTGATCGCGACCGAGACGCCCGTCCTGCGGCGTTCGTTCGACGGCGATTATCTCGAAGTGCTGTCGATCAAACCAGGAGCCGTCCGCCTGGGCCGCCTGCAATCGGGTGCCGCGCCCTTGCTCGACTCGCACCGCGCAAACTCGGCGCGGGACCAAATCGGAATTGTGGCCGGCGCGCGGATCGAGAATGCGCAGTTGGTGATCGATGCGCGCCTGTCCGCGCGCGACGATGTGAAGCCGATTGCGTCCGACCTCGCCGGCGGCACGCCGCCGAATGTCAGCGTCGGTTACCGCGTTTATGCCAGCGCAGAAAGCCGAACGCCCGAAGGAATGCTCGTCATAACGCGCACGGATTGGGAGCCGTTTGAAGCTTCATTCGTGCCGATACCTGCCGACCCGAAAACCCACGTCCGCAAAGGAAACAGCATGGACCCCGACGAACTCGAAACCGAGACCCACACCGAAATCGAAACCCGCGCGCAACGCGCCGACGGCATTGACGACGATCCGCCGGCGCACACGATGTCGGACCGGCATGCGCGGGAGGCCTACACGATCGCCGCGCGCGCCGGCCTGCCGGCCGACTTCGCTTGCAAGCACATCGACAACGGCGGCACGCTCAAGGAATTTCGTACCATCGTTATCAACCGCCAGGCCGACGAAGCGGATCGCACGAAATCGATTTCGAACCGCAGCGGCGACGGCGGCGAAACGTTGGATAACCCCGACTTCCTCGGCCGTGCGATCGAGAACGCGCTCTACGCCAGAATGGCCGGCAAGGCGCCGGCCGGGCCGGCAACGGAACTCATGGGCCGATCGGCGCTCGAAATGGGCACGATGCTTTTGGAGGCCCGCGGCGAGAAAGTCACCTGGGCGAACCGCGATCGCCTGGCCGAACAGGTCATGACGCGCCACGCCGGATGGGGCGCTGCCGGCGGCTATCACACCACGAGCGATTTCCCGACGCTGCTGCTCGGCGCCGGCAACCGCGTCATGCTCGACGCCTATAAGGCAGCCGAGTGCCCCTTGAAGGCCCTGGCCGTTCGCCGCGATGCCGCCGATTTCCGGCCGACGACGATGGTCAAAATCTCCGACGCGCCGGAATTGCTCGAAGTTCTGGAAAGCGGTGAGATTAAATACGGTAGCCGAAGCGAGGCCAAGGAGGGATTCCGCCTCAAGACCTATGCGCGAATCTTCTCAATCTCCCGAAATGCCCTGATCAACGACGACCTCAACGCGTTTGCGGATTCTAGCCGCGCTTGGGGGCGTTCTTCGGCAGAGCTTGAGGCCAAGCTGATCGTTAGCCTGTTCACGGCAAATTCCGGCGACGGCGCTGATCTCGACGACGGCGACCCGCTGTACACGACCGCCCGTGGCAACAAGGCCGCGTCGGGTGCAGTCATTGGCGAAGCCGGCTTCACCGAAGCCCGCAAGGCCATGCGCGAGATGAAGGGCCTCGACGGCGTGACGCCGGTCAGTATCACGCCGCGACACCTGGTCGTCGGCGCGGCCAAGGAAACGGAGGCGGAAAAAATGCTGGCGGCCATTGCCGCCGCGAAAACTTCGGACGTCAATCCGTTCGCCGGCAAGATCACTCTGCACATCGAGCCCCGATTCAGCGGCAACGCCTGGCGACTGTTCGCCGATCCGTCCGAGATTCCGACCGTGGTGATCGGCTATCTCAACGGCGCTGCCGGGCCGAGCCTGGCGACCTTGGAAGGTTGGACCACGCTGGGCACTGAATTCCGCGCGACACTGGATTTCGGCTGCGGCCTGGCCGACTGGCGGGGCACGTACCTGAACCCCGGCAACTGACGATAGTCTCGCGGGGGGAGTATCCGATCGGCGCGCGGCCCGTCGATATTGAAAGGAAAGTCGACCTCCCGGCCCCCGCGAGATTCACGCTTCATTGTCCGGGTCAAGGACGACACGGCCGCACCAATTCATATCAGGTTCGACATGAGCACCCTCATCACGATCGACGAGGCGGCAGCGCGCTTGCGCAAGACAGCGCGCTGGCTGCGGGAATGGCTGCGGGAAAATCCCGCGGACGATCACGGCCAGCCTTTCTTTTTGCAGGCTGGCCGAAACCGCCTTTTCTCGTCGACGGATGTTGCTAGGATCGAAACTCATATCCGCGAGTTGACCCGATGCCGCTTAAACTCATCCCGCCGCGCCAAGGCAAAACACCGTACTGGTCGGTGCGCGGCACCTATCTCGGGCAGCACGTTGACAGAAGCACTCGCACTGGCAAGCGGTCAGTCGCCGCGAAATTCGTTCGACTTTGGGAAGAAGAGATCGAGCGGGGCGAATTTGTCACTCGTCACGAACTCGACTTTGCCGCCGCCGCCATCAACTACATGAAGGCCGGCGGCGAACGCCGCTACCTGACGCCGTTGATCAATCATTTTGGCCAAACGCCGCTCCGGCAAATCAAGCAGGTGGCGATCGAGCTTGCGGCTGACACTCTCTACCCGAATGCGACGGCCGCGACAAAGAACCGCCAAGTGTACTCGCCGATCTCGGCGATCCTGAAACATGCCGGGCCGGAATACGATTTCAAGCTGCGCCGGCCAAAGGGGTCGCGGGGCCGCGTCGTCACCCGGTGGCTGTGGCCCGAGCAGGCCGAAGCCATTTTCGCCGGCGCAGCCAAGATCGATCCGGAGTTTGAAATCCTTATTCGCTTCCTGTGCTACACCGGGTGCCGGATCAGCGAAGCCCTGCGGCTGACCTGTAACGAGGTTCGGCTTACTGAGTCGTTCGCCTATGTGCGAACCTCGAAAAATGGCGACCCGCGCGCCGTGTTCCTGCCACCGCACCTGGTCGCCGACCTGGCGAACCATCCGCGCGGCCTAGAGCGGGGCGACGGCCGCGTTTTCCGCTTCCACCGGGGCGGCGGCTTACGAAACCATCTTAACGCCGCCTGCGCCCTCGCCAGCGGCCTGGAAAAGCCGAAGCGCGAGAAGCGCAGCGGCCAGCCCGTCAAGCAGGCTCACGGCCTCGACTGGGTCAATTTCCACACGTTCTGTCACACGTATGCGACCTGGATGCGCCGCTACGCTGGCCGCGATACCAAGGGCCTCGTCGGCACCGGACGTTGGCGGTCAGAGCAGTCGGCTTCCCGCTATGCGCACGTGGTGCCGAGTGAGGATGCACGGGCGGGTGAAATGCTTCCAGCGCTGAAGCAGATTCCCAGGCACTCGAAATGAGCGCTCCCGAGGAAACGCGCCGTCAGGGCAAATTCGATCTGGATTGGTCAAGCGCCGATCCAGAGATGGCGAAGGTAATTTTAAAGCAGGGCGAACTTAGACTTGATGCGCAGTTGCGCATTGCGCTGGCCGCGGATCAAAGAGCGATGGTTTCAGCCGGCATCTGCGCGGCGTTTGCCGCTGCTGTCACGACAGCGACTATCGCAAATTTCTCTCAGTTCAAGGCGGTCGATACCGCTATGGCGGGAGCAGTCACGGCGGCGACGCTGCTTGTCGCGGCTGGCATGTTCTTGCGGTGTGCGCGGCCGGTAAAATTTAAGCCACCCGGCAACGAACCAAAAGAATGGTTTTCAGTGCGTGACGACGATACGCTTGCGATAGCTCTCGGTGGAGAATGCGAGAACTATCAACAATGGATCGACGAAAACAATAAAACTCTAACAGAGAACGCGCATCGGTACTGGATTGGCGTAAAACTTGCGGTCGCCGCTCCGGTCATTGGCGGCATCACCTTCCTCGCGCCGCACCTCCCTTTCCACCTCCCGTGGATCCTTGTGTCCCTGCGCCTTTTGTGACGCCATCGGAACCACCGCCAGGCTTCCCGCCACTATTTCCCGTGCGCACGCCGCCGCTTGTTTGTCCGGCGCGCGACCCGCCCGAGGGACCGGAGCCGCCGGAGTGACCGCCTCCCCTTACTGAACCGCCACCGCCTTTAGTGCTCATTGTGTGCGCCCCGCTTTTGAAACGACGACTCGTGCAGCACGGCAAGATAGCACTGCCATTCACCCATCGGGACTGCCCAGCAGGAATATCCGGGGAAAATGTTGATCTGCGAAGCTATCTCATTGAATCTGCTTAGATTGTATTCCCCTTCACACGGGTGGGGTCATAGGTTCAATCCCTATACCGCCCACCATTTCCTTCTTCTCCGCACCGTAAACTTTACGCCACCATCTTCTCGAAGTGCGCCTCGAACGGCGACTCGTGCGTGTCGCCGGAGGCCGGCAGACCCTGCACCGCCTTGACCAGCTTGGCCGACAGCTTCCTGGCCGCGGCCTCGCGCGGATGCAGTTCGTCCCACCACTCGGTGTCCTTGATGGTGCCGCGCAGATCGACAAACCGGAAATTCTTTTCGTGTGCGCCCTGCAGCGCCTTCAGCCGGTTGTTGAAGTGGTCGATCATCACCTTGACGATGGCGTTGCACAGCGCCGGCCGGTGCAGCGGGTCGAGGCCCTGCCGCGCCATCGGCCCGCCGAGCCACGGCCCGTTATCCTGCGGGATCGCGTAGTCATAGCCATGCCCGAGCACGATGACGTGCGGCGTGCGTAGCTTCACCTCGCGGATCAAGGCATCGTAGGTGCCGATCACGACGTTGAGGTTGGCGAAGAAATCCGGGTTGAGATAATACGGCGCGTCCGACGCCTTGGCGTGATCGACGTCGAACAGCTCGAGGAAGCGCCACAGCTCGCCGCCGCCGAGAACGTCGTTGCCGCCGGCCGAAAACAGCAGCACATCGGACGACTTCAGGAAGGGCCAGAACTGCCCCTTCAGCACCATGTGCGCCAGTGTGTCGCCCCAGTGCGCGAGGTTCATGGTGGCAAAATTCGGCTGCAGGAAATCGATCATGGTGCTGGGCACCACCGGTTCGGCCTCGGGCAGCTTGAACCAGGAGTCGCCTTCCGCGATCAGCGGCAGCTTGCGTTTGAAGCTGGCCGGCTTGGCCGTTGCGGCGATGCGGTTGAAGTCGAGCACGATGCCGGCGTCGCGCAGCATCGGCCCGGCCAGCGCCTGCGCGCTCGGCGCGTTCTCGACGTCGACCGTATCGGTATTGATGCCGATGTCGAAGTCGAACGGCATGCCCGGCTTCGGCTTGGCGGTGAAGAAGCGATGCGCTTCCTTCTCGCTCAGCGTCCGGCTTTGAATTTTCTCCAGCACCTTATGCAAGGCGACTTTGGCGACCATGATGCTATCCCCCGAGGTTAAAAAGGGGGAGAATATCGCGGCGTCACAACCGGAGATAGTGTCGCCTACCGCTTCCCGGCCTGCTCGCGCGTCATGTTCTTGGACGCCAGTTCGTCGAGATATTCCTGCCAGTAGCGGGCGTGGTTGCGGCCGAGGTCGAGCAGATAGTCCCAGCCGAAAATGCCGGTCGAGTGCATGTCGTCGAACGACAGCCGCACCGCGTAATTGCCGACCGGCAGCACCTCCATGATACCGACGTTGATCTTACCCGGCACGGTTTTGCGCTGGTCCGGCGCGTGGCCCTGCACTTCCGCGCTCGGGCTTTTCACCCGCAGATATTCAGCCGCGAGATCGAAGCTCTCGCCGTCCTCGAAGGTGACGGTCAGCGTCTTGCGGTCCTTGCTGAGGCGCAGTTCGGTCGGCCAAGCGTTGGTGTCTGTGCTCATGGACTGGCTTATAGCAGAGATCAGCCGGCAAAGCGCACGGCGCCGCTGCCGGTGAGATCGTAGCCGCCCATTTCGCGCGCCCGCGCCGCCAACTGTTCCGAGGCGAAGAACCGCACCAGCGCCTGCATGGCGGGGCCGAAATAATCGCGCTGCCGCATCACCAGGTCGAACGGCTCCCAGGCGATCGGCACGAAATCGAGCCCGGCTGCCACCGCCACCGCGCGCGTCGCGATGCCGGTATCGGCGCGGCCGGCGCGGATCGCCTGGGCGATATCCGGCCCGGTCGGGCACACCGGCTGGACTGCGGTCAGCGCCTCAAGCGGTGTGTTGGCCCGATGCAGCAGCGCCAGCAGCAGCAGTTGCGCGCCGGCCCCGGCCGGCCGCATGGTGATGCGCGCACGTTGCGCAATGACGTCGTCGATGGCGCCGAGCTTGAGCGGATTGCCGGGCGCCGTGAGGAAGCCCTGCTCGCGGCGGCAGAACGCGATCATCACCGCGTCCCGCATGTCGCCGCGGCTCTTCATCGCCGCCACATTGGCGTCGGCGTCGGGATTTTCCAGCGCATGCAGGTGGATGGTGGCGGCGAGAATGTCGCCGGCGGCAAAGCGCGTCAGACCGGCCTCGCTGCCGACCGCCAAAGTCGCAAGCCCCGAACCGCTCTCGCGCAGCGCCCATTCCAGCAGCGGGTCATGGCTGCCGCCGATAATCGGCGCAGGCTCAGGCCGCGCCATGCCGTCCGGCCGCGATACGCTCGCGGCCAGCCAGTGGTCGAGCTCGGCCTTGGGAAACAGCCAGCGCCCGGTCACCTTGGTGCAGGGCACGGTGCCCTCGGCCACCATCTCGTAGATCTTGCGTTCCTTGAGCCGCAGATAGGCGGCCGCTTCGGACGTGGTCAGGAGTTGCATGTCGTTAGTCTGCACCGATAAGCACCATTTTCCGACAATGACGTTTACCGCAGAAATGACAAGGCAGCTAATCCGGACCGGACATGCCAAACGCAAGACGCCGGGGCCAAGGCCCCGGCGTCGCGGCAAGCGCAGCTTGCGTGTTACTTGATCTTCTGGATGCCGGCTTTCTCGATCAGATCCTTGTACATCGCGACTTCCATATCGATCCGCTTCTTGAACTCCACCGGACCCTCGTTCACGACCTTGAGGCCGGTCTTGTAGATCCGCTCCTGCACTTCGGGCCGCGCCAGGATGGCGTGGATTTCCTTGGCAAGCCGGTCGACGATCGGCTTCGGCGTGCCCGCTGGCAGATACATCGACTGGTGGTTCTCAGATGTAATGTCCTTGATGCCGACATCCGCCAGCCGCGGCACGTCCGCCAGATCCGGCCATTTCTCGTCGCCGGTCTGTACCAGCGGGCGCAGCGTACCGGCCTGAATCTGGCCGAGCACCGAGCCGATATTGGCGGAGTACATATCGAGCTGACCGGCGATCGCGGCCTGCATGGCCGGGCCTGCGCCGCCGAACGGCACGTGCACCATCTTGATGCCCAGCTTGTGGCTCAGAGCCTCACCGACGACATAGGGCGTCGTGCCGGCGCCGGGCGAAGCCCAGTTGATCTTGCCCGGGTTCGCCTTCACGTCGTCAATGAAATCCTTGAAGGTCTTGTATTTCGAGTTCGCGGGCACCGTCAGCACGTCCGGCGCGGCGCCGACATTGGCCAGCGGGATAAAGTCTTTCAGCGCGTCGTAAGGCGGCTTCTCATAAAGGCTCGGATTGACGACAAAGGCGCTCGACACCGTCATGATCGTGTAGCCATCCGGCGCGGCGCGGGCCGCTGCGGACATGCCGATGTTGCCGCCGGCGCCACCGCGGTTTTCGACGACGACAGGCACCTTGAGCGCCTCGCCGAGATACTGCGCCATCATGCGCGCAATGATGTCGGAGCCGCCGCCCGCCGCGAACGGCACGATGATGGTGATGGTGCGGCTCGGCCACGCCTGGGCGTTGGCCTGCAGCGGCGTCAGCGCCGCCATGGCGCAGGCCGCGACCGCGGCCATCGCCACGCGCCGGGTCAGTCTGAATGAATTGCGAAGATCGGTCATTTTGTCCTCCTGCCGCACCCCGTTTGTCAGGTGTCGGATCCGGCCCCACCCTAGGCAAAGCCAGCCCGAACCACAAACGAAATCTCACTATGCGGACAATATGTCACCATATTAGACAGTTTGTTGACTTTCATTTTTGCCCGCTTTAGTGGTCGTGGACGGACTTTTGCAGGAATTGGCGGCCATCATGACTGACACCCCCCTGAAACCATCGGCCCTCCAGGGATTGCGCGTCGTCGAATGCGCAACCGTCGTCGCCGGTCCGCTGTGCGGCCGCCTGTTCGGCGATTTCGGCGCCGAGGTCATTCACGTCGAACATCCGAAGAAAGGCGATCCGCTGCGCGACTTCGGCTTCACCGTCGATGGCATCAATCCGTGGTGGAAGTACTACGACCGCAACAAGAAGCTGATCACGCTCGACATCTCGAAGCCGCGCGGCCGCGAGATTTTGTTCGACATGCTCAAGGACGCCGACATTTTCATCGAGAACTTCCGGCCCGGCCGGCTCGAGGCGTGGAATATCCACTACGAGGATCTCGCCAAAATCAATCCGCGCCTGATCATGATCCGCCTCACCGGCTACGGACAGACCGGCCCCTATGCCAGTCAGCCCGGCTTCGGCACCATCGCCGAGGCCATGAGCGGCTTTGCGGAAATGACCGGCGAACCCGACGGCCCGCCGACGCTGCCGCAGTTTCCGCTCGCCGACACCTGTGCCGGATTCTACGCGACAATGGCCGCGATGTTTGCGGTCTACAGCCGCGACGTCGTCGGCACCGGCAAGGGCCAGGTCATCGACGTCAGCATCTGGGAAAGCCTGTTCTCGATCCTCGGTCCCAATGCCCTGGTGCAGCACGTCACCGGCCGCGCGCCGCGCCGCATCGGCAACCGGGCGCCGACTTCGGCGCCGCGCAACACCTACAAGACCAAGGACGACCGCTGGATCACCATCGCCAGCGCCACGCAGACGACCGCCATCCGCATGTTCGAACTCATGGGCATGCCGGACCTGGTCAAGGATCCGCGCTTCAACAGCAACAGCAACCGCGTCAAGAATGTCGACGAGCTCGACAGACTGGTGACGGCCTGGACCACCAAGCATACGCGCGACGAGCTGTCCAAGGTGCTGCACGCCGC
>JALHNV010000017.1 GCA_022843325.1 Pseudolabrys sp.
TCGACTACGAAGTCTTGCCCGCAGCTTTCACGATCGCGGAGGCCATCGATCCGCAGGCGCCGCGCGTCTGGGACGATTGCGAGGACAACGTCTGCTTCTTTCAGGCGGAAGGCGACAAGGCGGCCACCGAGGCGGCTTTCGCCGGCGCGGCTCATGTTGTCCGGCAGCGGTTCACGATTAATCGCATTATCGCGGCGCCGCTCGAGCCCCGCAGCGTCGTCGCGAGCTACGATCCGGTGACTGGACAGTACACAGCCTACACCATGGCGCAGCGCGTGATGATGTACCGCGCGGATCTGGCCAGGCACGTGCTGAAGGTGCCGGAGACAAAGGTACGCGTTGTCAGCAACGACGTCGGCGGCAGTTTCGGCATGAAGGCGCCGGTCTACAACGAGGCGGCGCTGACGCTGGCGGCGGCCAAACTGACCGGCCGCCCGGTGAAATGGACCAGTACGCGCTCCGAGGCCTTTCTGGGCGACGCGCACGCCCGCGACCACATCATGGATGCCGAACTGGCGCTCGACGCCGACGGCCAATTCGTCGGCATGCGGGTGGAGAACGTCGCCAATGCCGGCGCATATTCGCAGACGCTCTTCCCGTCCTACGCGGACAACATGGGCGCGCTGGCGGGGGTGTACCGGACACCGGCCATGTATGCGACGACCATGGCGGTCTATACCCATACCAATCCCGTCCGCGCCTACCGCGGCAACGGACGTACCGAATTTTCCTACGTCATCGAGCGCATGGTGGATATCGCCGCCGATCAGCTCGGCATCGACCCGGTCGATCTGCGCCGCCGCAACCTCATTCCGCCCGAGGCCATGCCCTTCAAGACCGGCCTCACGCTGACGTATGATTGCGGTGAGTTCCGCGCGTGCCTGGATATGGCGGTCGACAAGGCGGACCTGTCCGGATTTGTCCGGCGCAAACAACAGTCGCGTGAGCGCGGCTTGTTGCGCGGTCTGGGCATCGCCTATGTTATCGAGCGGGCAGCGGCCAAGGGCTTTGAAGGCGCCGAGATTCGTTTCGAGCGCGATGGCTCGGTGACGATCGTGTCCGGCTCGCTCACCCAGGGGCAGGGGCACGAAACCGTCTTCACCCAGGTGGTGGCCGGCGAACTCGGCATTCCGCCGTCGCAGATACGGTACATCCAGGGCGATACCGACCAGATCACCTTGGGCGAGGGCACCGGGGCATCGCGCTCGGCGACGATGTCCGGCAACGCCTTCCATATCGCGAGCGGAAAGATCATCGAAAAGGCGACCCTGATCGCCGCGCATCACCTCGGCGTCGCAGCCGGCGATGTTGTCTTCACCGCCGGGGTTTTCTCCAGTGCGCTGACCAACAAGACAATAACCATGCAGGAAGCCGGCGCTCTTGCCTTCAACCCGACCAGGCTTCCGCCCGGCATGGCGCCGGGGCTTTTCGCCGTCTCGGCGTTTTCCGTCGGCGTCGAGAATTTCCCGAACGGCTGCCACGTCTGCGAAGTCGAGATCGAGCCTGCCACGGGCAAGACCTCGATTGTGCGCTACACCGTCGTCGACGACGTCGGCACGGTCCTGAATCCGCTTCTGGTCAAAGGCCAGATAGCCGGCGGTGTGGCCCAGGGCATTGGGCAAATTCTGATGGAAGACATACAGTTCGACGATGACGGCCAGCTCGTGACCGGCTCTTTCATGGACTATGCGATGCCGCATGCCCACGATCTGTGCAACATTGATGTCTACAGCCGGCCGACATTCACCAGGACCAATCCGCTGGGCATCAAAGGCGCAGGAGAGGCGGGCAGCGTCGGCGCCATGCCCGCATCCGCCAACGCGATCGTGGACGCACTCTCCGAATTCGGTGTCCGTCATATCGACATGCCGGCCCGATCCGAAACGGTCTGGCGCGCGATCAACGGCCAGCTGCATCCCGGAACGGCATCGGAGTAGGAATGTGCTGAAGGACCCGCAGGAAATTACGGCGCGGCTCGCGACCTTCGCGTCCGGGCTTTCATACGATGATATTTCGCCCGCCGCGCGCGCGCACGTGAAAAACATTCTGCTGGATACCGTGGCCTGCGCTTTCGCCGGCCACGCCAGCGAGGAAACGAAGCAGATTGGAGGCCTGGCGACGGCGCTGGGCAGCGGCGCCGACAGCAGCGTCATCGGCGGCGGCCGGCTGTCGCTCGCCGGCGCAACCCTGTTGAACGGCTATCTCATCACCGCCGTGACGATGTGCGACGTCTACCGGCCGACGCATACCCATGTCACGCCGGAGGTCGTTCCGCCCGCATTGGCGGTGGCGGAGCGCGACGGACTGACGGGGCGGGACCTGCTTGTCGCGCTGGCGGCCGGTCTCGAGGTGACGGCACGCGTTGGACTCGGCGCGGACTATTCGGAATTTCGCAAGCGTGGCTGGCATGGGCCGGGCGTCTTCGGCACGTTCGGCGCGGCCGCTTCGACCGGGCGTCTGTTGCGGCTTGATGCCGCCGGCATGGCGCGAGCCTTCGGCATTGCCGGCAGCCAGGCCAGCGGCACCTTTGCCGCCTGGCAAACGCCCGTCATCAAATTTCATCAATGCCGTGCGGCGCTATCGGGATTGATGGCGGCCATTCTGGCGTCGCAGGATTTCATCGCGACGCAGGCGTTTCTGACCGCCGCGGATGGCGGCCTGTATACCGCCTATGTCGATAGCGCGAAGCCCGAACGGGCCGTTGACGGCATCGGCAGCCGCTGGGAGCTCGAACACATCAGCCTGCGCCTGTGGCCGTCGGGTTCGCCGATGCAGGGCATCAACACGGCGCTGTTCGATCTCATCGAGCGCCATGTGATCGAGACCGATGCCATTCGCGCCGTCCGCATTGCGCTCAGCCCGGCCGTTTACGACATGCACGGCAAGCTGCCGCACTATAATGGCAAGTTCGAAGCGCTGATTTCCGCGCATTACACCGCGGCGGTCATCCTGCGCGACCGCGAACTGACCTTGAAGCAATATGAGGCCGCGCGCCTGGACGATCCGCTGCTGCGGCGCGAAGCCGAAAAAATTGCGTTCAGCGCCGATCCGTCGTTGCAAGGCGTGCAGGCGTTGGCCGAGATCGAGATGAACGACGGCACGGTGCTGTCGGCGCGGTGCGATCATCCGCGCGGCTCGTTCGAGAACCCGCTGTCCAGCGAGCAGCTCAAGGCGAAATTCCATACCTATGCCGCACCATTCAGATCCGAAGCGGACATCGTCAAGGCCATCGACATGATCGAGGGCCTCGAACATCTGCCTTCGGTGAAGGACCTGATGGGGCTGCTCCGGTCCCAGGCGTAACACACGACAACACACGACAACACACGACAACACGAAGGGAAAAAGACCATGCCGTCCGGTTTCAGGATTAATCCGCGCCCGCCGAAAATCGACCCGGCGCTGCTCGAGTCGTTTCGCGGCCTGCCGACGCCGATCGTCAGCGATAATATGGCGCGCATGTTTGCCGGCGGTTCGCGCCTGCGCCCTTATTACAAAGGCGCGCCGATGCTCGGCGTCGCGCTCACCGTCAATGCCCGTCCCGGCGACAACCTGATGGTGCACAAGGCAATCGACATCGCCGAACCCGGCGACATCATCGTCGTCGATGCCGGCGGCGACCTGACCAACGCCATTTTCGGCGAGATCATGCTGCGATGGTCGGCCAAGCGCGGCGTCGGCGGTATCGTGATTGATGGCGCGATCCGTGATTCCGATGTGCTCGCCGCCGGCGAATTTCCGGTCTTTGCGGCCGGCGTCACGCATCGCGGGCCGTACAAGGACGGGCCCGGCGAAATCAACGTCCCGGTCAGGATCGGCGGCCAGACCGTGGCGCCCGGCGATATCGTGATCGGCGACGCCGACGGCGTGCTCGCCATTCCGCGGGCCGATGCCAAGGACGTCGCCGCGCTGGCGCACGCGCAATTTGCCCGGGAGGCCGCCATCCTGGCCGCGATCGCGGATGGCAGCGTCGACCGCCGCTGGGTGGATGAATTGCTGCGCGCCAAAGGCCTTGCCCTGTAACGGGCAAGGCTGCTCTGCGTCAGAGAAGGAAGCCGACCAGCGCCTTGGTGTAGTCGGCCGGCTTCTCGACGTTCGACAGATGGGCCGCGTCGATGGCGGTGATGCGGGAGCCGGGGATCAGTTTGTGGATGGCTTCGCCGGCTTCCGGCGGCGTTGCCTTGTCCTGGCTGCCGACAATGACAAGGGTCGGGGCCTTGATCATGGTCGAGGTCTCACGAAAATCCATGTCCCGGCCGGCCTGACAGCAGGCCACGAAGCCGTCGAGGTTGGTCGCGGCAAACATCTTGCCGACGCGTTCGACCGCTGCCGGATGCTCCGCGATGAATTGCGTCGTGAACCAGCGCTGCAGCTGCACCGGCGCCAGCGTGGCGACGCCCTGTTCCTGGGCAATCCGGATGCGGTCGTTCCAGGGCGTTTTGTCGGGGTAGTAATAGTGCGTGTTCGAGATCACCATCTTGTTGATGCGCTCGGGCGCGTTGGCGGCGATCCACTGGCCGACCATGCCGCCCATGGACAGGCCGCACCAGTGGAAAGTCTTGATACCGGCGGCGTCGGCGACGCTGAGGGCATCGCGGCTCAGCCGTTCCATGCTGCCCTGAGTCTTGGTCGCCGTGGATTTGCCGTGACCGCGGCGGTCATAGCGCACCAGCCGGAAATGCCGGGCCAGCTCCGGAACCTGGCCGTCCCACATATGAAGGTCGGTGCCGAGCGAGTTGCACATCATGAGCGCGGGCGCCCCGGCGGGGCCCTCGACCTCATAGTGAATGCTGCATCCGTCGTCGGTCATCACGTTCGGCATCGGATTTTTTTCCCGGTTTCTGCGTGCTACTTCATGCGAATGCCGGAGGCCGTCGCTATCGCCGTGTAGGTCTCGATCTCGTCCTTGACCAGCTTTTCGAACTGGGCCTGCGTCAAGGGCATCGGGCCCATGCCCAGATCGTCAAGCTTCTTGCGAATATCGGGCGTGGACACGGCCTTCTGGAATTCCGCGTACAATTTCTCCTTGATGGCTGCCGGCGTGGCGGACGGCACGAACAGGCCGGTCCACGAGCCGTATACCGGCTTCTTGAAGCCGGCCTCTTCGAACGTCGGGACGTTGGGCAGGGTCGGCAGCCGGGCGTTGCCGGTGACGGCCAGGCCCTGGAGCTGGCCGTCATTGATCAGCGCGATCGCTGCATTGGTCGGGCATACATAGAAGTCGACGCGGCCGGCCAGAACTTCGCGCACCGCTTCGGGCGAGCCCTTGGTGGGGATGTGCACGGCTTCGAAGCCGGCGCCGAGGCGGAACATTTCGGCGCTGAGATGCGACTGGTTGCCGGCGCCGGCGGACGAGTAGTTGATCTTGCCGGGGTTGGCCTTCGCGTAGGCGATGAGATCGGCAAGGGTCTTGTGACCCTTGGCGGGATTGACGACAATGACCAGAGGCAGGCTGCCGAACGGAATGATCGGCGTCAGGTCGGCCGAGGTGTTGAACGGCAGCGTTTCGCGGATCGCGGTCGTCACGCTGTGGGTCGAGGAATTGGCGAGCAGGGTGTAGCCGTCGGGATCAGCCTTGGCGACGACGGCCATCCCGATCGTGTTGCCGCCGCCGGGCCGGTTTTCGATCACAAAGGTCTGGCCGATCTGGCGTCCGACCTGATCGGTGATGAGGCGGCCGGCGACATCCGCGCCGCTGCCGGCCGACAGCGGGACGATGACGCGGATCGTCTTGCTCGGCCACGTCTGCGCGGTGGCCGTCGCGACCGTGAAGGAAGCGCAGAACAGCGCGGAGCCGATCAACTGAGTGATAAAGCGCATATTTCCCCCGTTCGATTTTACGTCACCCGGCCTTCAACAGGTCACAGGTTTATTATTTGCGGCACACTGGCCTTGGCGCATCATGCAACACCGACAATCCAAATAAAGCGATTAAAACTCATGCCGAGCTATCACAAAAAGTGATTTCAAGGCTGCACCGGACGGTCTGTTGCCGCCACCGCGGCGCCGATCGCTTGCCAGGCCAGACGAGCCGGCCCGGCGAGGCGTTACAATGGCCGCAGGAGTATCAAGCCCCCGGGGACGATCGTGAATATGACGGCGGTGACCCCGAGCACGGTCACAATATGCCGCCAGCCGAGACCGACGATGGTCTTGACCGAAGTGCTCTCGCGCGGCATTGACGCAAATTGACGGGGTAAGATGTCGGATACAGAATTCAGGTTTGCCGGCCGCCGCGAAGATCGTCGCTTCATCACCGGCGAAGGCCGTTATACCAATGACTGGAATCTTCCCGGCCAGGTCCATGCCTGTTTCCGCCGGTCCGACCGGGCACACGCCATCATCGCGTCAATCGACACCGAGGCCGCCGGCAAGGCTCCCGGGGTCCTCGCCGTTCTAACGGGCCGTGACGTCGCCAATGCCGGATTTGCCAGTGTGCCGCCGATTTCGCCGCCGCCCGGCCGTGGCGGACAGGGCATCCGCGCGCCGCAACGTCCGGTGCTGGCACGGGATCGCGTGCGCTTTACGGGCGAGGAAGTCGCCATCGTCGTCGCCGAAACTGCTGCGGCGGCACGCGATGCGGCGGAACTGATCGAAATCGATTACGAGGATCTCCCGGTCCTGATCGGGGCCGAGCGCGCGATGGCGGCGGATGCCGTCGCCATTCACGACAACATCCCCGGCAATGTCTGCTTCGACTTCGACTATGGGGATGAACAGAAGACCAATGACGCCTTCGCCCGTGCCGCCGGCATTGTGTCGCTGACAGCGGAAAGTCCGCGCGTCGCGCCGACGCCGATGGAAGTACGCGGCGCGCTCGTGGCCTATGACGCGGCCGCTGACGCCTACGACTTCTACAGCCCCAATCAAGGCGGCCCGGCCTTCCGCCATGAGCTGGCGGTGATGTCCGGCATACCGGAGGACAAAATCCGCGTTCGCATGCTGGATGTCGGCGGCGCCTTTGGTGCGCGGAACGCGCCTTTCCCGGAATATCCGCTGCTGATGCTGTTGGCGAAACGGCTGCAGCGTCCGGTCAAATGGCTGTCGACGCGCTCGGAAGATTTCCTCACCGACAATCACGGACGCGCGGTTTCACTCAAGGGTGAGCTGGCCTACGACGCAAACGGAAAGTTCCTGGCGTTTAGGACCGAGTGGCTGTGCGATTCCGGCGCCTATCTTGTGCCGCCCGCCGTCTTCACCAATTCGAACAACGGCCGGGTGATTGCCGCGGGCGCCTACCAGGTCGAGGCGTTCTACGGTCGCCACCGGCAGGTGATTACCAACACATCGCCGACCAGCGCCTATCGCGGCGCAGGCCGACCCGAAGCGAACTACATCATTGAACGGCTGGTCGACGAGGCGGCGGTCAAGCTGAGCATCGACCCCCTGGAATTGCGCCGCCGCAACGTGCTGAAGAAGGCCCAGTTTCCCTACCTCACGCTGACCGGTGCGCGCTTCGACAGCGCCGATTTTCCCGGGCTGATCGCCAAGGTGAAGGACTTGTCCGACTGGAAGGGATTTGGCGTACGCCGGCGCCAGTCGCGCAAGAGCGGAAAGCTGCGCGGCATCGGCGGCGCCGTTTTCATCGAGCCGTCGGGTGGCGGCGGCATGAAAAAGGACGAAGTCGCTGTGCTGTTCAACAAGGACGGCTCGGTCACCATTCACAATGTCGCGGGGCCGAGCGGGCAGGGCCACGAGACCGTCTTTCCGGAAATGGTGGCCCGCTGGCTCGGCATCGATGCGGACAAGGTGACCTTGAAGTCCGGCGATCCGGAGGGGCCGCATCTGATCGGCCATCCATCGATCGGCTCGCGTTCCGCGATGTCGCAGGGCAGCGCCTACAAGATCGCCTCCGACCTGATCATCGGCAAGGCGAAGGAGATCGCCGCCGACGAGCTGGAATCCAGTCCGGGCGATATCGTGTTTGCCGATGGTGTTTTCACGATTGCCGGCACCGACCGGACCATGAGCATGACGGCGGTCATGGAAAAGGCCCGGGCTCTCGGGTCGAACCCTCTGGACACGATCGCCGAGCGCGCGATCTCGCAGGCCTTCCCGAGCGGCGCGCATGTTGTCGAGGTCGAGATCGATCCGGATACCGGTACGGTTGACGTCGTCAGCTATGTCGCGGTCGACGATATCGGCAATGTCATCAATCCGGTGCTGGCCGACGGTCAGGTCGTCGGCGGCATCGTCCAGGGCGCGGGACAGGTGTTCGGCGAATATTGTCAGTACGATACGACCGACGGTCAATTGCTGACCGGCAGCTTCATGGATTACTGCATGCCGCGCGCGCACCTCATTCCGAAGGTCAGCGTCTTCAATCATGTCGTGCCGAGCCCGAACAATCCGCTCGGCGTCAAGGGCGTCGGCGAAGCCGGATCGACCGGCAGCCTGCCAGCCTGCATGAATGCGATCATGAACGCCTTGCGCACCGTCGGCGTCACGCGGTTCGACATGCCGGCGACGCCGGCGCGAGTCTGGGCTGCGATGGCTGCCGCCAAGCCGGCTGTTCCGGCCCCGTCCGCCGCGACGACATGATGGCGCGCCGGTTGCATCGGAGACCGCAGGTGCCGGACCGGCGCCCCTAGGTGGCACGGTCTTTGCTCGGTTCAGGCGGTACGATTGCCCAATGGCGGGCAGCGCGCCGGCACCGTCGCCGTCTCCTTGATCGACGATTTTCTGACATCGCGCCGGGGTCGCCGGGGCGATGAAAGACGCCGCGGCTGCGGCATCTTTGCCCCGGCCGCCGCCTGACGCATGGAATGGCTCTTGCATGACAGGGACGTCGAAACCCTCTTTACGGGACCACCGCTCGCGCGCAGGCGGGACGGCGGCGGAGAGCTTTGATTTGACGGAGACGCGAAAGGGTTCTGACTCCTCAAGCCCCGGCTCGCAGCCGCAGGGCGGGCAACGCGATTCCACGCTCAAGATCGTGATCGTGGATGAAAGCCCGATCCGCGCCGCCATCCTCGAAGACGGACTGCGCGAGGCCGGCTTCACCCAGGTCCAGCGCATCGCCGAGACCCACAATCTGCTCGCCCGGGTCTATGCCATCGACCCGGATGTCATCCTGATCGACCTGGAAAGTCCGAGCCGCGACATGCTCGAGCAGATGTTCCAGATGAGCCGTGCGGTCAAACGGCCGGTGGCAATGTTCGTCGACCAGAGCGACAGCGCCTCCATCCAGGCGGCGGTCGATGCCGGCGTGTCGGCCTACATCGTCGGCGGTCTCAAGAAAGAGCGCATCACCAGCATCCTCGACCTCTGCATCTCACGCTTCAATGCCTTCGCGCGCCTGCAAGGCGAGCTCGATCAGGCCAAGGACGCGCTGGCCGACCGCAAGGTCATCGATCGGGCCAAGGCCGTCCTGATGAAGGTCAAGAAGATGAGCGAGGAAGAAGCCTATGCGATGCTGCGCAAGACGGCGATGAATGAGAACAAGAAGATCGCCGAGATCGCACAGTCGGTACTGACGGCGGCGGAGATGTTCAAATGAGTGCCGGCAAGCTGCGCATCGGTTATATCCCTCTGGTCGACGCGGCGGCGCTGATCGTCGCGGTCGATCTGGGCTTCACGGCCGCCGAGAACCTCGACATCGAACTTGTCCGGGAAGTGTCATGGTCGAACGTGCGCGACAAGCTCAATATCGGCTTGTTCGACGCCGCCCATCTGCTCGCCCCCGTTTCGGTTTCGTCGAGCCTGGGCATCGGTCATGTCCGGGTGCCGATCGTTGTGCCCTTTAATCTCGGGCTGAATGGCAATGCCATCACGCTGTCGCCGCGTCTGTATTCGGCCCTGTCCGGGCTTGCGGACGGCGATATTGCCGATCCCAAAGTGTCGGCGCTGGCGCTGGCGCGGGTGGTGGCGGAGCGCAAGACGCGCAACGCCGAACCGCTGACCTTCGGCATGACCTTTCCGTTTTCGCACCACAATTACCAACTGCGCTATTGGATGGCGGCGGGCGGCGTCGATCCGGATGAGGATGTCCGGCTCGTTGTGTTGCCGCCGCCTTACATGGTCGAAAGCCTGACCAGCGGACATGTCGATGGCTTTTGCGTCGGCGCGCCCTGGAATTCGGTGGCGGTGGACGCCGGCATCGGCCGAATCTTGCATTTCGGTTGCGAGATCCAGGCACGCATGACCGAGAAGGTGTTCGGCGTCCGGGAGAGCTGGGCCATCGAGCATCCTGACACGCTGGCCGCGATGATCCGCGCGCTGTCGGCGGCGGCGAATTTCGCCGAAGCGCCGGAGAATCTCGCAGCCGTTTCGACGGCCATCGCCGGCCGGCTTGGCGTGACGCCGGAGCTGGTTGGCCGCGCGCTCACCGGTAACATGAAAGTCGCAGCCGACGGTCACCTGCGCCTGAACGGCCGGTACCTGAATATCGGCAAGAACGGCGCCGCGCGTCCCGACCCGGTTCAGGCCGCCTGGATCTATGCGCAGATCGTGCGCTGGGGGCAGGCGCCGCTGGCGGATGAATCGCTCAAACTGGCGCAGGCTGTGTTCCGCCCCGATTTGTTCGATGCCGCCGTTGGCGCTCCACAGCCGCTCGGGCCTGACGAACCCGGCGACGGTATCGGCGCTTTCATCGGGCCGGCTTTCAACCCGGCCGATATCGCCGGGCATCTGATGTATTGGCGCATCAAGCATCCGGGCCGGCCGCGTCTGTCGCTCGTGCGCTGAGTTATTGCATTGCACAATAAATGCGCATGCTGCGCCGCGGGTAAGCAGCCGCACCCCCGCAGGCCCCGGTCTGCCCCCAGCGCTTCGCATTAAGCGACTGAATTGATTGACGGCAGGCGCCGCGGCCGGACTTGGCACGGCGCTTGTATAGAACTGTTCGAGACGCGCCGCCTCCGGCCTCGCGCCTCGGGTCCAATGACGGGCCATTAGCAACGCCGCTGTCCTGGGGAGGAGCGCATTTTTTGCGCCTCGGGACTGCGGCTTTTTTTATGTGCCGACGGCAGACCGGGTCACTCGAATGAAAAGGACGAACACTCCGATGACGACGACAGGCAAAAAGGGCATCAGCCGGCGGTCCCTTCTCAAGGCGGGCGCGGGGACAGCCGCCCTGATGAGCGCGATCGGAACACAGTTTCCATTCGGCGTGCATGTCGCCGAAGCGTCGGGACCGGAAGTGACCAAGGCGGTTCTTGGCTATATCGCGCTGATGGATGCCTCGCCGCTGGTTATCGCCAAGGAAAAGGGCATCTTCGCCAAATACGGCATGCCGGATGTCGAAGTCTCGAAGCAGGCGTCGTGGGGCGCCACACGCGACAACATGGTGCTCGGCGGCGCCGCCAACGGCATTGATGGCGCGCACATCCTGACGCCGATGCCGTACCTGATCTCGGCCGGCAAGGTGACGCAGAACAATGTGCCGACGCCCATGTACATCCTGGCGCGGCTCAATCTCGATGCCCAGGCGATTTCGGTCTCCAACGAATACAAGGACCTCAAGGTCACCGGCGACGCCTCGCCGCTCAAGGCCGCCTTCGCCGCCAAGAAGGCGGCCGGCAAGGAAGTGAAGGTCGCCATGACCTTCCCCGGCGGCACCCACGACCTGTGGATTCGCTATTGGCTCGCCGCCGCCGGCATCGATCCCGACAAGGACGTCTCGACCATCGTCGTGCCGCCGCCGCAGATGGTGGCGAACATGAAGGTCGGCAACATGGACGCCTTCTGCGTCGGCGAGCCCTGGGGCGAGCAACTCGTCAACCAGGGCATCGGCTACACGGCGTGCAGCACCGGCGAAATCTGGGAAAAGCATCCGGAAAAGGCGCTCGGCATGCGCGCCGACTGGGTCGACAAGAATCCGAATGCCGCCAAGGCCTTGCTGATGGCGGTGATGGAAGCCCAGCAGTGGTGCGACAAGCCGGAGAACCGGCAGGAAATGTCGACCATCGTCGGCAAGCGGCAATGGTTCAACGTGCCGGTCGCCGACATCATCGGCCGCGCCAAGGGCGACATCAATTACGGCAACGGCCGGGTCGAGAAGGGCACCAAGCAGTTCATGAAGTTCTGGCAGGACCACGCGTCCTACCCGTTCAAGAGCCATGACGCCTGGTTCGTCACCGAAGACATCCGGTGGGGCAAGTTCGAGCCGGCCACGGACGTCAAGGCGATGGTCGACAAGGTGAACCGCGAGGACCTGTGGCGCGACGCCGCCAAGGCGCTTTCGGTTGCCGCCGCCGATATTCCGGCGTCGTCCTCGCGCGGCAAGGAGACCTTCTTCGACGGCAAGGTGTTCGATCCGGAGAATCCGTCGGCCTATCTCAAGGCCCTCAGCATCAAGCGCGTCGAAGTCTGACGCCAACGGGCCGCCCGTTCGCGGGCGGCCCGCTTTATTCGTTCAACCGGAGCATTCACGCGATGAACATGCCAGTGGCGAAATCCGAAATCTCGGGCCGCATATTTGCGGCGCCGACCACGCCTGTCGCTGCCAAAGTCCTGCCGTTGCCGGTCAAGCAGAAGCCGATCAACACGCGCGCCCGCGACACGTTCGGCAAGATCGCCGCCACCGTGGTCCCGCCGGTGGTGATGGTCCTGCTGTTGCTGACGGTGTGGCAGGTGCTGTGCATGCGCCCCGGCGCCACGCTGCCGCCGCCGAGCAAGATCTGGACCGAGGCCTACGACCTGATCGTCGATCCGTTCTTTGTCGCCGGCCCGCAGGACATCGGGCTCGGCTGGCGCGTCCTGGTCTCGCTGGAACGCGTCGCCATCGGCTATGGCCTGGCGGCTGTGTTCGGCATCGCTCTGGGCACGCTGGTCGGCCAGTCGGTCTGGGCAATGCGCGGACTGGACCCGATCTTCCAGGTGCTGCGCACGATTTCGCCCCTGGCCTGGCTGCCGATTTCGCTGGCGGCGTTTCGCGACAGCCAGCCGTCGGCGATCTTCGTGATCTTCATCACATCGGTCTGGCCGATCATCATCAACACAGCGGTTGGCATCCGCAACATCCCGCAGGATTACCGCAACGTCGCTGCCGTTTTGCGGCTTAACCCGCTCGAGTTCTTCGGCAAGATCATGATCCCGTCGGCCGCTCCGTACATCTTCACGGGCCTGCGCATCGGCATCGGCCTGTCGTGGCTGGCGATCGTCGCCGCGGAAATGCTGACCGGCGGTGTCGGCATCGGTTTCTTCATCTGGGACGCCTGGAATTCGTCGCGGCTGCCCGACATCTTCATCGCGCTCGCCTACATCGGCATCGTCGGCTTCATCCTCGACCGCATCGTGGCCGGCGTCGCGTCGATCGTCACGCGCGGCACCGCAGCCAACTAGGGAAACACAACCATGACCGCTTATTGCAGGATCAGCCACGTCGACAAGGTCTACAAGCGCGGCAGCACCGAGACCTGCGTGCTCAAGGAGATCACCCTCGATATCGAGAAGGGCGAATACGTCTCCATTATCGGGCACTCGGGCTGCGGAAAGTCGACGCTGCTCAATATCGTCGCCGGCCTGACGCCCGCCACCAACGGCGGCGTCATTCTCGAGGGCCGCGAGGTCAACGATCCGGGGCCGGACCGCGCCGTGGTGTTCCAGAACCACAGCCTGCTGCCCTGGCTCACCGTCTACGACAACGTCAAGCTCGCGGTCGACAAGGTCTGCTCGGCGACAAAGTCGCGCGCCGAACGGCACGCCTGGACCATCCACAATCTCGATCTGGTGCAGATGACGCACGCCAAGGACAAGCGCCCGTCGGAGATTTCCGGCGGCATGAAGCAGCGCGTCGGGCTGGCCCGGGCGCTGGCGATGGAGCCGAAGATCCTGCTGCTCGACGAGCCGTTCGGCGCGCTCGACGCGCTGACCCGCGCCCATCTGCAGGACACCGTGATGGGTCTGCACCAGAAGCTCGGCAACACCGTGATGATGATCACGCACGACGTCGACGAGGCGGTGCTGCTGTCCGATCGCATCATCATGATGACCAACGGTCCATCGGCGCAGATCGGCGAAATCCTGCCGGTGCCGCTGGCGCGGCCGCGCAAGCGGCTTGAGCTGGTGGCGGATGCCACGTTCCTGAAGTGCCGCCAGCGCGTGCTCGAGTTCCTGTACGAACGGCACCAGTTCGTCGAGGCGGCATGAGCGAGCCGCTCGTCATCATCGGCAATGGCATGGCCACGATGCGGCTGGTCGAGGAGCTGAACCGGCGCGCGCTCGGCCGCTACGCCATCGCTGTGGTCGGGGAGGAGCCGCGGCTCGCCTATAACCGTGTGCTGCTGTCGTCGGTGCTGGCGCGCGAAGTGTCGCGCAGCGACATCGAGTTGAAGTCCGCGCAGTGGTGGCGCGCCCATGGCGTCACCGTGATGTACGGGCAGCGCGCGGTGGCGGTGGACTGCGATATTCGCCGGGTGCGGCTCGCCAATGGCGCCACATTGCCCTTCGCCAAGCTGGTTCTCGCCACGGGCTCGAAAGCGATCCGGCTGAATGTGCCGGGCATGGATTTGCCGGGCGTCATGACGTTCCGCGATCTCAGCGACGTCGCGTCGATCGAGACGGCGACGCAGACGCATCGCAAGGCGGTGGTGATCGGCGGCGGTCTGCTCGGTCTCGAAGCGGCCTACGGGCTGATGAAAGCAGGCCTGCAGGTTTCGGTGGTGCATTTGATGGACCGCCTGATGGAGCGGCAGCTCGACGCGCGCGCCTCTGCCCTGCTGCAGGCCGCGGTGGAAGCGAGAGGCATCGCGGTGCATCTCAATGCCGAAACCGCCGCCATCACGGGCCACCAGCGGGCCGAGGCGGTAGCGCTCAGGGACGGTCGCATCATCGGGACCGACCTGGTGGTGGTCGCCGCCGGCATCCGCGCCAACAGCGATCTGGCCACCACCGCCGGTCTCGACATCAACCGCGGCATTGTCGCCGACGACTGCCTGCAAACCAGCAAAGCCGGCATTTTCGTCATCGGCGAATGCGCCGAGCACCGCGGCATCTGTTACGGCCTCGTCGAGCCGGCTTACGAGCAGGCGCGCATTTTGGCCGCGCATCTGTGCGGCGAGACGGTGCGGTACCAGGGCAGCGTGCTGGCCACCAATCTCAAGGTGTCGGGCGTCAACGTGTTTTCCGCCGGCGACTTCATGGGCGGGCCCGGCACCGAGAGCATCGTGCTCAGCGATCCCGGCCTCGGCAGCTACAAGAAACTGGTGCTGGCGGGCGGGAAGCTGGCCGGCGCCGTGTTGTTCGGCGATACCGCCGACGGGCTCTGGTATCTCGATCTGATCCGTTCCGGCGCGCCGGTCGGGACGATGCGCGGCGAACTCATTTTCGGTCGCGCGCTGACCGAACGCGCCCACCCCAAAGAACTGGCGGCGTGAGGCGATGTCCAGCGATTTCACCCCGGACCAGAAACGCTATCTCGAAGGCTTCGCCTCGGGCCTGAGCGCGGCGCGGGCCGCACGGGGCCAGTTGCCGGCAGGCACGGGCGGCGGCGAACCGGCAGGGCCCGACGCCATACACATCAAGGCGCAGGATCGCACGGTCGCTGCCGGCGGGAAGTTGGCCGATCAGGAGAAGATCAAGCGCGAGCAGCATCCGTTCGACGCCTACGACCGCCTGAAGAGCCAAGCCCGCGACAACGCCGCGCCGAAGCCGGCCGACAATTTCCGCTGGCGCTATTACGGCCTGTTCTACGTCGCGCCGGCGCAGACCTCGTACATGTGCCGGCTGCGCATCCCGAACGGCATCCTGACGCACTGGCAGTTCGCCGGGCTGGCCGATCTCACCGACCGCTGCGCCGGCCCGTATTCTCACGTGACCACGCGCGCCAATTTGCAGATCCGCGAGATCGAGCCGAAGAACGCCATCGACGTGGTCGAGGGCATCCTCGACCTCGGCCTGTGCTCGCGCGGTACCGGCGCCGACAACATCCGCAACGTCACCGGCACGCCGACCGCGGGCATCGATCCCCAGGAACTGCTCGACACGCGGCCTTATGCGCGGGAGTGGCATCACCACATTCTCAACCAGCGCGTCCTGTACGGGCTGCCGCGCAAGTTCAATGTCGGCTTCGACGGGGCGGGGCGCATTCCCGTGCTGGAAGACACCAACGACATCGGCTTCCAGGCGGTCGAGGTGAAGGACGGCTTTGGCGTCGAGCCCGGCATCTGGTTCCGACTGGCGCTGGGCGGCATCACCGGCCACCGCGATTTCGCCCGCGACACCGGCGTCATTCTCAAGCCGGCGGAGGCGACGCAGGTGGCCGACGCCATCGTGCGCGTCTATATCGAGCATGGCGACCGCACCGACCGCAACAAGTCGCGGCTGAAATATGTGCTCGACGCCTGGGGCTTCGAGAAATTCCTCGCGCATGTCGAGCAGACGCTCGGCCGCAAGCTGATTTATGTGCCGGCCGAAGCCATCGCGCCGCGGCCGCAATACGACCGCAGCGCGCATATCGGCGTTCATCCGCAGAAGCAGACCGGCCTGAACTGGATCGGCGTGGTGTTTCCGGTGGCGAAGATCACCACCGATCAGATGCGCGGGCTTGCCAGGATCGCGCAGGATCTGGGCGACGGCGATATCCGGCTCACCGTTTGGCAAAACCTTCTGATTTCGGGTGTTGCCGACGACAAGGTCCGGCTGGCTGTCGCCGCCATCGAGGCGCTGGGACTGACGACGCAGGCGACGCCGATCCGCACCGGGCTCATCGCCTGCACCGGCGCGACCGGTTGCCGCTTCGCCGCCGCGCATACCAAGGAACATGCCGAAGAGATCGCGCAATGGTGCGAGCCGCGCGTCAAGCTGGACGGGCCGGTGAACATTCACCTTACCGGCTGCCATCATTCCTGCGCGCAGCATTACATCGGCGATATCGGCCTGATCGCCTGCAAGGTTGATGTCGGCGAGGAGGCCGATCCGGTCGAGGGCTATCATATTCTGGTCGGCGGCGGCTTCGGGCCGGATGTCGGGCTGGCGCGCGATCTTTACCGCGACGTCAAGGCGCCGGACGTGCCGCGCACGATCGAGCGCATGCTGAACGGCTATCTTGCGCATCGCGCCGGCAAGGACGAGACGTTTCTGGCCTTCTCGCGGCGGCATGAGGTGGAAGCACTGAAGGGCCTGTTCGGCGCGGAGGCGGGGGAATGACCCAAAACGTTCCGCCGCCGCTGCCGACTCTGGTGCCCGAGACCGCACCGTTCTCCGACGAGCAGCGCAACTGGCTCAACGGCTTCTTCGCCGGGCTGATCGCGCTCGACAACAGCGGTGTAACGGCGCTGTCGGCGGATCAGGCGGTGGCGCTGCTGTCGGGCGCGCCGCCGGGCGCTGCCGCCGCGGACGACGATGACGGCGGCGCGCCGTGGCACGACCAGACCATCCCGCTGGCCGAACGCATGAAGCTCGCCGACGGCCAGCCGTTGCGTTGGAAGATGATGGCGGCGATGGCGCAGCAGGACTGCGGCCAGTGCGGTTACGATTGCAAGAACTACTCGGGAGCCATTGTTTCCGGCGCGGAGACGCGGCTGAATTTGTGCGTGCCGGGCGGCAAGGAAACCGCCCGCATGGTCAAGGCGCTCTACGAAGAGCTCAAGGCCGCGCCGGCGGCGGCAGCGCCGGCCGCCGCGCCGGCTGCAGTGGCCGCGCCATCCGGCTCGCCCGGTTCGTCACGCGACAATCCATCGACGGTCACGGTGCTGTCGCGGACGCTGCTGAACAAGCCCGGTTCTGCGAAGGAGACCTGGCACGTCGAACTCGACCTGACCGGCTCCGGCATTTCCTATGACGTCGGCGATGCTTTCGGGCTCTACCCGCACAACGATCCGGCGCTGGTCGATCTGGTGACCAAGGCGCTCGCCGCGCCGGCCGATTTTCCGATCGGCGGGCGGACGTTGCATGACGTGCTGACCGACAGCGTCTCCTTGTCGCCGGCCCCCGACATGCTGTTTCAACTGTTCTCCTACATCGCCGGCGGCGAGCGCCGCCGCAAGGCGCGCGCGCTGGCGACCGGCGAGGATCCCGATGGCGATGCCCCGACGCTGGACGTATTGGCGGCGATTGAGAAATTCCCCGGCGTGCGTCCCGATCCGGAAGCCTTTGTTGAATCCCTCGATCCGTTGCAGCCGCGGCTTTATTCGATCTCGTCGTCGCCCAAGACCGACCCGAACCGCGTCACGCTCACCGTCGATACCGTGCGCTACAATATTGCAAACCGGCAGCGCCTCGGCGTCTGCTCGACGCTGCTGGCGGAGCGCATCGATCCGGGCCATGTGCTGAAGGCCTATGTGCAGAAGGCGCATGCCTTCGCGCTGCCGGCCGACCCTCGTGTGCCGGTTATCATGATCGGGCCCGGCACCGGCGTCGCGCCCTTCCGCGCCTTCCTGCACGACCGCAAGGCCGACCGCGCGCCCGGCCGCAACTGGCTGTTCTTCGGGCATCAGCGCTCGTCTTGCGACTTCTTCTACGAAGACGAGCTCAAGGAGATGAAGGCGTCCGGTCTGCTGACGCGGCTGTCGCTGGCCTGGTCGCGCGACGGCGAGCAGAAATTCTACGTGCAGGACCGTATGCGCGAGTCCGGTGCCGACCTGTGGGCGTGGCTCACGGATGGCGCGCACGTTTATGTCTGCGGCGACGCCAAGCGTATGGCCAAGGATGTTGAACTGGCGCTGGTCGATATCGTCGCCCAGCACGGCGGCCGCAGCGGCGAGGAGGCGGTGCTGTTCGTCTCCGATCTGAAGAAAAAAGGCCGCTACCAGCAGGATGTTTATTGATGAACGCCCCCGCGCAGCATCCGCCGGCCGTGCGCACGACGTGCCCCTATTGCGGCGTCGGGTGCGGTGTGCTGGCCAAGCCGGACGGACGCGGCGGCGCGATGATTGCCGGCGACCCGGAGCACCCGGCGAATTTCGGCCGGCTGTGCTCGAAAGGCTCGGCGCTGGGCGAAACGCTGGCGCTGGGCACGCGGCTGCTGCACCCGATGCTGCGGCAGGGCGATACGCTGGTGCGCGCCGGCTGGGACCAGGCGCTCGATCGGGTGGCCGGCGGATTTGCCCGTACCGTCGCGCAGCACGGGCCGGACTCGGTGGCGTTCTATCTCTCCGGACAATTGCTGACCGAGGACTATTACGTCGCCAACAAGCTGATGAAGGGTTTCATCGGCACCGCCAATGTCGATACCAATTCGCGCCTGTGCATGGCCTCGTCGGTGGCCGGGCATCGCCGCGCCTTCGGCGCCGATACCGTGCCCGGCGCCTATGCCGATCTCGACGACGCCGATCTTATCGTGCTGGTCGGCTCGAACGCCGCCTGGTGCCATCCGGTGCTCTATCAGCGCATGGTGGCCAACAAGCGCGCGCGCGGCGCCCGGCTGATCGTCATCGATCCGCGCCGCACCGCGACCGCGGAGGAGGCCGATCTGTTCCTGCCGGTCGCGCCCGGCATGGACACGGCGCTGTTCTGCGGGCTGCTGGTGCATCTGGCCGAGACGCTTGCCTTCGACTTCGAATACCTCGATGCGCATACGACCGGTCTGCCGGATGCACTGGCGCGGGCGCGCGAGATCGCGCCGGACGCGACGGCCACGGCGAAAATGACCGGACTGGCGCCGGCCGATGTCGCGCAGTTCTTTGCGATGTTCACCGCGACGCCGCAGGTGGTCACCTGTTTTTCGCAAGGCGTGAACCAGTCGGCGCAGGGCACCGACAAGGTCACGTCGATCATCAACTGCCATCTGGCCACCGGCCGCATCGGCAGGCCGGGCATGGGGCCGTTCTCGCTCACCGGGCAGCCCAATGCGATGGGCGGACGGGAAGTCGGCGGGCTCGCCAACCAACTTGCCGCGCACATGAGTTTTACCGCGCCGGAGATCGACCGCGTCGGGCGGTTCTGGAACGCCGGGACGATGGCGATGCGCGAGGGCCTCAAAGCGGTCGATATGTTCGACGCCATCGGGCGCGGCGAGATCAAGGCCTTGTGGGTGATGGCGACCAATCCGGCGGTATCGCTGCCGCGCGCCGGCCATGTGCGCGCGGCGCTTTCAAAGCTCGATCTGCTGGTGATTTCCGAGAATGTCACCGGCAACGACACGGTGCGCAGCCACGCCCATGTGCTGCTGCCGGCCGCCGCCTGGGGCGAGAAGGACGGCACCGTCACCAATTCGGAGCGGCGCATCTCGCGCCAGCGGCCTTTCCTCGGCCTGCCGGGCGACGCGCGGCCGGACTGGTGGATCGTTACGCAGGTGGCGCGGCGTATGGGGTTCGGCGAGGCCTTTCCCTATGAATGCGCGGCCGATGTGTTTCGCGAACACGCGGCGCTGTCCGCCTTCGAGAACGACGGCGCGCGTGATTTTGATATCGGCGGGCTCGCCTCCCTGAGCGACGACCAGTTCAATGCGCTGGCGCCGGTGCAATGGCCGGCGCGCGCCGGAGTCGCGGCGCAGGATACGCGTTTTTTTGGCGCCGGCCGGTTTTTCACGCCCGGCGGCAAGGCGCGCATGGTCGCGCCGGAGATGCCACGCCCGCAGGCCCCATTGTCGCGCGACTATCCGTTCCGTCTCAACACCGGCCGCATCCGCGACCAGTGGCACACCATGACGCGCACCGGCCTGAGCCCGCGGCTTGGCGCGCATCTGCCGGAGCCCTTCGTCGAGGTGCATCCGGACGATGCGGGCGAGATGCAACTGACCCATGACGGCTTCGCGCGCGTCACGTCGCCGTATGGCACCTGCGTGCTCAAGGTCGTGGTCAGCGCGGGCCAGCAGCGCGGCTCGCTGTTCGCGCCGATCCACTGGAGCGGCGAAACGGCATCCTCCGCCCGCATCGGCGAACTGGTGACGCCGGCCAACGATCCGTTTTCCGGCCAGCCGGAAGCGAAGGCCTCGCCGGCCGCGATCGCGCCGGTCGATTACAGCTATCGCGGCTTCGCGCTGTCGCGCCAGCGGCTCACCCTGGCGCCCGGTACGTGGTGGGCGCGCGCCGCGGTGGCCGGCGGCGAGGGGCTCATGTTCGCCAGCAATGACACACCGGAGCTCTGGCGCGCGCGCGGGCCCGCGATGTTCGGGGCGGATTGCGAGATCGCGGAATTCGTCGACGAGCCGGGCGGCGGCTACCGCATGGCGGCTTTCGTCGAAGGCCGTCTGACCGGATGCCTGTTCATCGGTCCGGCCGCGGCCGCGCCGCACTGGGACGCCGTCAAGGCGCTGTTTGAATCGGAAAGCCTGGGCGAGACTCAGCGCCGCGCCGTGCTGTCGGGCAGGTCGACCGACGGGCTGGCCGATCCCGGTCCGGTCGTTTGCGCCTGCTTTGGCGTCGGCCTGAACGTGATCCGCGCCGCCATCGCCGGCGGTCTCGCGGCCAGTGTTGCGGAAATCGGCACCGCGTTGCGCGCCGGCACCAATTGCGGGTCGTGCCTGCCCGAACTGAAAAGGATCGTCAGCGATGGCCGTGTTCCGCAAACCGTCTGAAGCAAAGCCCGAGCGCATGGCGACGCTGGCGCGGCTGCCGGTGTTCCTGTCGCTCGGTGGCAAGCGTGCCGTACTGGCCGGCGGCAGCAACGCGGCGGCGTGGAAGGCGGAATTGCTGTCGGCGGCGGGCGCGCAAGTCGACGTGTATGCCGACACGTTCTCCGGCGAGATGCGCGCCGTGGCGCTGGATCCGCCGGACGGCATCATTACGTTGATCGAGCGGGCCTGGACGCCGGACGATCTCAAAGGCGCGGCGGTCGCCATCGGTGCGTGCGAGGACGACGCGGACGCGCGGATGTTCTGCGATGCCGCCCGCGCCGCCGGCGTGCCGGTCAATGTCATCGACAAGCCGGCGTTCTGCGACTTCTCGTTCGGGGCCATCGTCAATCGTTCGCCGCTGGTGATCGGGATATCGACCGATGGCGCGGCGCCGGTGTTCGCGCAGGCGATCCGCGCCAAGCTCGAGGCCTTGCTGCCGGCGGGCTTTGCGCACTGGGCCGCGGCCGCCGCGCGCTGGCGCGAGCAGCTCAAGGCGTCGGACCTGTCGTTCGCGGCACGCCGCAGGTTCTGGCAGGTGTTCACCGCTTATGCGATGACCCACGCCGGAAGCCAGCCGGCGCCCTCCGATTTCGAGCGCTTCGTTGCCGAGGTCAAAGGCGTCGGCGCGGCGGTCGATGCCGGCAGCGTCACGCTGGTCGGCGCAGGGCCGGGCGATCCCGAAATGCTGACGCTGCGGGCGGTACGGGCGCTGCAATCGGCCGACGTCATTCTGTTCGACGATCTCGTGTCGCGCGGTGTGCTCGACTTCGCCCGCCGCGAAGCGCGCAAGCTGCTGGTCGGCAAGACCGGCTTTGGCCCGTCGTGCCGGCAGGAGGACATCAACGCGCTGATGGTGTCGCTGGCAAAGCAGGGCAAGCGCGTGGTGCGTCTGAAGGGCGGCGACCCGCTGATCTTCGGCCGTGCCGGTGAAGAACTCGACGCCTGTGCGGCGGCCGGCATCGCAGCCGAGGTCGTGCCCGGCATCACCGCGGCGCAGGGCGCGGCGGCATCGCTCGGTCTGTCGCTGACCGACCGCAAGAATTCCCGGCGCCTGCAGTACATCACCGGCCACGCGAAAAGCGGCCAGTTGCCGGACGACATCGACTGGGGCGCACTGGCCGATCCGGTGACCACCACCGCGATCTACATGCCGGTGCGCACGCTGGACGCGCTGGTGGCGCGCGCGCTGGCCGAGGGCCTCGATCCGCGGACGCCGGCGGCCGCGATCGCCCGCGCCACGCGGCCGGATCAATCCGTGGTGGCCTGTGCCATTGCCGATCTGCCCGCGCGTCTGGCGCAAGCCCCGATGCCGGGGCCGGTGCTGGTGATGATCGGACGCGCACTTGCGCCAACTCGTGCGGCGCGCGCGCACGCGCCGCCGGCCGCGGTCGCCGCATCGCAGGCCCGCGTGTCGATGGGACGATAATCCTTGACACCGTGACGCTGCCATTCTAGCTTTCATGCAGCGTCGGCGCAGTCATGCCGGACACGGCCCGGCCGGCGCTGCCTTCAACATCACAGCGTTCACAACACGGAGTTCGCCATGGCGACACCGCAAGGTCCGCATGCGCCCGCGCGCGCAGAGGGAACCGAGCCATCCGGCACTGGCATAGCTGGGCCCGAACCCCGCGTGACGGAGCCACGGCCGTCCTTGCGCCGGCGCATCGTTTTCACGCCCGAAATGCTCGAAGACATCCGCCGACGCTATGAGCAGACCCGCGACACCGTGGTGGCCATCGCGGCCGACAGCGGTGTGAGCGAGAGTACGATGCGGCGCGTGGTGCAGGAGCAAGGCTGGGTTCGGCATCCGCAGGCGCCGCTCGCTTTGCCGAGAGCGACGCAATTGTTGCACGACATCGAGGCGCTGCATCGACAGCGGCTTGAGCGCGGGCCGCTGCCGGAAGACGCCGTCTTTTTGGACAATTTCCTCGGGATCGCGCAGGCAGAACTGGCCGGCATCAAGGCATTGCGCGCGTCGATGCAGACGAGGGCCCATACGCCTTATTCGGCAGCGCAGATGGCGCATACGCTGGCGAGTGTGACCGAGAGTGTCGAAAGAATTCGTGCCATGCGCGTCGCGCCGCCAGCCTCGGATCTTGCCAGGACCACCGCCGATGTCCCGTTCGACGAAGACGACCGCTACGCCAATATCGATGCCTTCCGTGACGAGATTGCGCGCCGCATTGAAGCGTTTATCGACGCTGAAATCAGCGCGAAGAATGCTGGACGAGATCCCTGAAGCCGGTTGGGCGGTCGATCGTGACTTCATCACCACCGCGCTCCGGCATCAGGTGCCGCGCGCGCAGGCGCACAATGGCGGCGACTGGACCACGTGGCTGATGCTCGGCGGCCGCGGCGCCGGCAAGACGCGCCTCGGCGCCGAATGGGTGCGGGCGGTGGTCGAGGGCATCGGCCCCTATGCGCAAGCCAAGGCGCGCTCCATCGCGCTGATCGGCGAGACCGCGCACGACGTCCGCGAGGTGATGATCGAGGGCCCCTCCGGCCTGTTGCGCACCTTTCACCCGCGGCGGCGGCCGCAATGGATCGCGACGCGGCGGCGGCTGGAATGGCCGAACGGCGCCATCGGTTATGCCTATTCGGCCGAGGAGCCGCACCAGTTGCGCGGGCCGCAGTTCGACGCCGCCTGGTGCGACGAACTGGCGAAGTGGAAGGACCCCGACGCCACCTTCGACATGTTGCAGTTCGGCCTGCGGCTCGGTCTGCGCCCGCGCCAGCTTGTCACCACGACGCCGCGGCCGATCGCGCTGATCAAGCGGCTGGTCACCGATCCGCGCACCGCGGTGACGCGGGCGCCGACGCAGGCCAATGCCGTGCATCTGTCGCCGGTCTTCATCGAGGAAGTCATCGGCCGCTACGCCGGCACGCGGCTCGGCCGTCAGGAGATCGACGGCGAGATCATCGAGGAGCGCGCCGACGCGCTGTGGTCGCGCGCCATGCTCGAGGGCTTGCGCGTTGACGACGTGCCGCCGCTGATGCGCGTCGTGGTCGGCATCGACCCGCCGGGGTCGGCAAAGCCGGGCTCGGACGCCTGCGGCATTGTCGGCGCCGGCATCGGCGAAGAAGGCATCGTCTATGTGCTGGAGGACGCCAGCGCGGCGGGCCTGCCGCCGGACGGCTGGGCGTCACGCGCCATCGCGCTGTACCGGCGGCTCAAGGCCGATGCCATCGTGGCGGAAGTGAACATGGGCGGCGACATGGTGAGCGCGGTGCTGCGCCAGATCGACCGCGCGGTGCCGGTGCGCAGCGTGCATGCGACGCGCGGCAAATATGTGCGCGCCGAGCCGGTGGCGGCGCTCTATGCGCAGGGCAAGGCGCGGCATGTCGGCCGGCCGTTCGCGGCGCTGGAAGACGAGATGTGCGACTTCGGCCTCGGCGGCCTGTCCTCGGGCCGCTCGCCCGACCGGCTCGATGCGCTGGTCTGGGCGGTGACCGAGCTGATCAAACCGCGGGTGGAGCCGAGGATCAGGGTGTTGTGAGGGGGGCCACTCGCGCGCGGTGTCGTTCTCTTCCGAGCAGGAAAACCTGCCTGTCTCAACCGCCGTTGAAAGGAAATGTCAGGTCAGATATACTGACCTAACATTTACCCGACTTGAACGTTGCTCCCGTATCTGTGTCCGCCAAGACACGGACCGGCCATATTGAGGGCTTAGCTGAAACCCGTATGGACAGCTTTCCGAAACCCGTTGAGACTGTTCGAGCGGAACCCGGGGTAACGTGCCTCTTTGTGGCGCAGGGGAGTTACGTTCGATGAACGCCCTTATCCGAAAAATCTCTGGTTATTGGCGCTCCGACGTTCGTCAGCCGGGCGGCGATAAGCTGCAAGTCGGCGAATACAAAGCGGACTATTCCGCTTTGGCCGCGAAGGATCTGACAGACGAAGATCCTGAACTCACGGCGCTGTACGAACGCAGCAAGCCGGTTTCCCGGTAGGTAGGAACATGCTAGCTCCACCCTTCGGGGGTGGGGCTTGCAATTCTACGATCCCGATACAGCTCCGAATGTTTTTGATGTCGTCTGGTGCAAGTGGCCCAGACGCGAAGACAAACTTGGCCCGGGACCTTGGGTTAGGTGCGTTCTTGTGCTCCACGTCGCGCGTATGTTGGACCAGCAAAGCGGTTTGGAATATTCCGATATCATCGCGGCCTACGGCACAGGATTGGAGAATTGCGAGATTGGCGACACGCGCGACCATCTCGTTATCCCGGCTGAAGAGGCGGCCGCACTCGGCTTGCACAAGGGCACAGTTTTCAAGCTCGATGTAGGCAACCGAAAACGGCTTCCCTGGGCAGAAGAATATTTCGTCCCACAAGCCTATGTCAGAAGCAGCAATTTAATCGCTGGAGCGCTGAATGCCGCGCAACAAGCCCGCATGATCTCGTGTTTTGAACGGTTGGGACTGCGCTTCCCCCTGCCAGTTGCCTAAAATCCAAACTGACCTAGTAACGAGCACTTCAGCGTGCAGCCAGGATGGAGCGCAGCGCAATCCGGCAGCGGCGCCCCCGCATTTCGCTTCGCTGCATGCGGGCCAAGAGGTCGCTAACGCGAGGCGCAAATCTCGCCCCGTCATGCCCGCCACCATCTCTGCTCGTCCCCGCGGAAGCGGGGACCCAGCGCTCCAAGGCGATGCGGCAAGTCTGGATGCCCGCATCCGCGGGCATGAGCGGGAGGGTGATGTTAGGGCCGTAGCCCGGATGAGCCAACGGGTCCGCGCGAAGCGCGGCCCGATGATAAACTCCACGAAATCCGGGAACGCCGTCCCCGCATTCCGCTTCGCTCGATGCGGGCTACGGCGCCTGCGTAAGCCGCCCGCCTACCACGCCAACCTTGCGCCGCCGGACACCTGGTGGCTGATGGCGTTCGACCGGAATTCGCCGTTATAGGCGGCGAACAGGCGGAAGCTCTCGTCCGCCCAGCCCGACATCTTGAAGCCGACCAGCGCGGCATCGCGGCCGGGGGCGGCGGCGTTGACGACGAAGGGCGTGTCGAGCAGCGCGGCCTCGCTGGTCAGCGTGGTGTCGCGCAGGTCGCGGCCCCAGCCGAGCTTGAACTCCGGCATCAGCGTCACGCCGTTGCCGAAGGTCTGGCGGTGGCTAACGGCGACGCCGAGCGTGGTCGTCAGCTTCTCGTAAAACTGCGACGGGTAGGCGAGGCCGAACGGCTGCTGGTTCTCGGTATAGGCGTCGCGGCGCAGGCCCTGCCAGGCGATGCCGGCATAGGGCTTCACCGTCGCGCCAAACACCGGAATGCGGTAGCCGGCTTCCAGGGTCACGCCGCCGCCGAAGCCGTTGGCGTTGCCCTGCAGCGGCGCCGGCGCCAGCAGGATGTTGCGCGTGCTGCGCATCTGGCTTGGACCGGCGACGGCGCGCACATCGATCACGGCCGGGCCCGGCGTCCAGCTCGCATAGAGCGCGCCGCTATAAGTGTCGGAGGTGGCGTTGGCGCCGCCCGCCGTGGTGCTGGTGCGGGCGAAGCCGAAGGCGACGCCGCCGAACAGGTCATCCGCCAGCATGCGGTCGGCGCCGAGGCTGAAGCCGCCGCCGCGGCTGCTGGAGCCGGCGAGCGTGCCGGCATCGTTGACCTTGCTCCAGCGGCCGAAGCCCTGACCCCAGACGCTCCAGCCATCGTGCACGCGCGGCGTGGCGGCCGGCACGCTGGCGAAAGCCTGCGACGCCTGGCTCGACACCGCCGAGACATCGTTGCCGGCAAAGGCGAAGGCGACCGATTGCGCGGTGCCGCTTTGCGCGACGCCGCCGCCACTGACAAGCGCGTCCTGACGATCCCCCACCGACCCCATGAAGCCCTGAAACGTCTGCATCGAGGCCGAGGCCGCCGCCGGCTGGCCGGGTCCGGACAGTTGCGTCAGCGCCGTGTCATAGGCGGCCGGGTTGTCGAGATTGTAGAGCGCATCGTACAGCGCCTTGCTGCGCGCGGAAGGCATGGCGCCGGGCGCGGCGCGGCGGCTGTCGAGAATGCCGGCGATGGCCTGCGCCGGCTGGCCGAGCGACATCGCCGCGAAGCTGCCCGGCGTCACCGCCAGCGTCAGCGCGGCCGGCTGGTAGATGATGTCGAAGCGGCCGTTGGCCGGCAGGCCGGACACCGGCTGGACCAGCGACGTGAACGCGCCGGCGGTGGTCGCGCCGTCGACGGCCTGCACGATGGCGAACTTGCTGCCGATCGCCGGCGTGTAATTGCCCGGCGTGCCGACGCTGTTGCGCAGCACCGGCGTCAGCGCGCCATTGGCGGTGAAGGTGTTGCCGGCGCCGCTGACGACGACCCGGTCGAAAGTCCCGGGGCCGCCGGGCGATTTGAGATTGCCGTCGATGTCGATACGGGTGGTCGCGGTCGGCAGCAGCGTGACGTTGCCTTCGAAGGTCAGCACGCCGGCCGAATTGCCATCCAGCTCGGAGCCGGGCGGGATCACGTTGTTGGCGATCAGATCGGCGACGTTGGCCATTTTGCCGGGCGACAGTACGCCGCCGATGGTGGTGTTACCACCGACCTGGCCGAAGCCAGCCAGCGTGCCGGTCTGGCTGACGATCAGCGCGTTGCCCGCGCCGGTGACGGCGAGCGTGCCGTCTACCGCCAGCGTGCCTTCCAGTACATTGACGTTGCCCGGCGCGATGGTTTGGCCGGCGATGGTCAGTACGCCGTCGCCGGCTTTGCTGAAGGCGCCGGATGCGATCAGCGGCTGGCTCCAGTATGTGGTGGCACCGGCGGCAACGGTCGCGGTTGCATTGGCGGCGAGCGTCACCGGCCCGTCGGTGGCGCGGTCGAGCCGGATAAGGCCATGACCGAACACGGCGTCCATGCCGGGCAGGCCGAGATCCTCGGTGGTCGAGAACAGCACATGCGCCAGATCCTGCGCATTGTAGGTGGGATAGGCCTGGATCAGCACCGCGATCGCGCCTGACACGGTCGGCGCCGCCATCGAAGTGCCTTGCAGGAAGCCGTAGGTGTCCAGCGGCACGGTCGAGTAAATGCCGGGGTCGTTCGGCTGGTTGCCGCCGGGCGCGGCCACGCACCACGCTGCGGTGACGCCGCAGTAGTTCGAATAGGACGCCGCTTCCTTGGCGGCGCCGACCGCCATCACGCCGATGATCAGGCCGGGCTGGTTCTGCAGCGCCGAGAAATTCAGGCCGACGCCATAGTCATTGTAGACACCGAGGTTGGCGTGGGCCGGATTGATGAACGGGTAAAGCGCCAGGCCCGACGGATTGAGGCCGGCGACCGGGTGGTCGCCGCGTTCGTTGCCGGTGGCGGCGACGATGATCTTGCCGGCCTGCACCGCGAGCATCGCGCCTTTAAATTCGCCGGTGCCCGACGGCACGTTCCATACCGTCTGCGGCGGGGTGCCATCGGGCAGGCTCGGTCCGTAGCTGGCGTTGAAGATTCGTACCCCCGGAGTTTCGGCGAAATGCGTCAGCGCATGCTCGAACGGCTCCGGGATATCGTCGGCATATTTCGCCAGCGGCGCATCCGGGCCGGCCAGCAACAAGCGGATCGGGATAATGGTGGAATCGTAGGCGACGCCGTGCATCGCCACGTTGTCGAATTTTCTGGCGGCGATGATACCGGCGACATGGGTGCCGTGGCTGTCGGTGTTGGACTCAAGGCCGACAAAAGACGGGTCGAAAGGCGTGGTCGGCGTGTTGATGACGTAATTGCCGGCGTGCGTGACGTCGAATTTGCCGGCCAGCGCCGTGTTGTTGAGGTCGAAGCCGGTGTCGCCGACCATCACCGACACGCCGGCGCCGGTGTAACCGCGGCCATGAGCGATGGCGGAGCCGATCAACTGATGGTTCCAGGTCTGCGCCTGCGGGGTCGGCAGTGGATTGGGCAGGTTCGGCGACAGATTGTCGACGCGCGGCGACGCATAGGCGGAGGCGCCGAGCGGCGCGGCCTGGGCCGTGCGCGACTGCGCGGCGATGATGGGCGCAGCCTGGGGCCCCAGCATCAGCGGCTGGCCATGCAGCAGGCGGCCGAGATCGGCAGCGGTGGTGAGGTCGCGCAGCAGCGCCGGCGCCAGCGTTGCGGCATGGCCGAGCACCGCATCGCGGCGCGACGGCTCGGCGTGGACCACGTCGAACACGCCGGCCAGCAAACCGCGCTTGCCGTCGCGGATCGACAGATTGAGCCGCTGCTCGATGTCGAGCGACAGGCGCGGCGGCGTGAACGGGGGTTCAGCTTTTGCCGGTTTCGCGGCACGTTTGGCGGCGACGGGTGGCTTAGTGACACCGGTTTCCGACGCGGCGGCGGGTGCTCCGATCAGCAACACTGCGCTCAACGCCGTTGAACCCAACAACACACCATTGCGCAACTGGCGCAACGCCATTCCACCACGCATCGTCGTCCCGCCCCCGAAATTCCAGAGCCGAGAAAAAACGACGTGGCGCAGACTTTGTCTATGGTAAAAGACATAACGCGCACGTTGCACACGACATTCGTGCGTGGTGTGCGATTCCCGCCACAGCCCGCATGACGGGCTGTGTGCGCTCCGCTGACGCTATGCCGGTTCGATCTCGATGACGTCGGCGTTGGTGCGCCAGTTGCGCGTGCGATGCAGTTGTTCGAACTGCCGCGCCGCCTGAACCTCCGCCTGTGCGGCGTCGGCAGCGGGAATGTCGAAACGATCCTGCAAGCACTTGAACTGGCGCCCGTCCGAATTCTGCAGACGCTTGAAGAAGCTCACTCGAAACTGGACCATTGCGGGCCTCCCTTGGTGGCGGAGCCTTTTTATACCGCTTGCGGCCGTTCATTCATTGATCCAGATCACGCCGAAAAAATGGCTCGCCATGCGTGGGGAACCCGACGGAACAGGCGGGCTTGGGCGGCGTTAGAGTTCCAGCCAGCGAGGTTCCAATGAACGACAAATCTAACGGCAAGAGCGCTTCCACCAGCCACGAGCCCTGGAAGGAGCCGGGTCAGACCTCGCAGGACCCCTCGATCCAGCCGCCGAAGAACGTGGTAGAGCAGGAGAAGGCGAAGAAGGACGCGCAGTGGAAGAAGGGTAAGCCCTAACCGGACCCGTTTCCGCTGTTGCGGCATCGCCCCAACCTGCCCCAGAAAGTTCCGATGCTGCGCCCCGACGACCACAAGGCCTTCCTGCTGCTGCTCGCGGCGGTGACGATTTTATTCGGTTGGGTGCTGCTGCCGTTTTTCGGCGCGGTCATGTGGGGCACGGTGATCGCGCTGCTGTTTGCGCCGCTATACCGGCGGCTCAACGCGAAGATGGGCAACCGCCCGAACACGGCTGCGCTCGCCACGCTCGGCATCATCATCGCTACCGTGATCGTGCCGCTGGCGCTGATCGGCGCCGCGCTGACCCGGGAAGCGCTCGACCTCTACACCCGCATCAAGTCGGGCGAACTGAACATCGGCCAGTTCTTCCAGCAGGCGCGCGGCGCCGCACCGTCGTGGGTGGAGGGCCTGCTGCAGCGCTTCGGCCTGACCTCGTTCGACGCGGTGCAGGAGCGGATATCGAGCGGCCTGCTGGCCGGCAGCCAGGTGATCGCCACCCAGGCCTTCAGCGTCGGCCAGACCACGTTCGACTTCCTCGTCAATTTCTTCATCATGCTCTACCTGCTGTTCTTCCTGCTGCGCGATGGTGACAAACTGTCGGCGCGCATTCGCGATGCCATGCCGCTGCGCCCGGACCGGCGCCGCGCGCTCACGGAAAAGTTCATCACCGTCACCCGCGCCACCGTCAAAGGCGGCATGCTGGTGGCGCTGGCGCAGGGTGCGCTCGGCGGTCTGATCTTCTGGGTGCTGGGCATCGGCGCACCGGTGTTGTGGGCGGTGGTGATGGCCTTCGTGTCGCTGCTGCCCGGCGTCGGGGCGGCGATCGTGTGGGGGCCCGTCGCGCTGTATCTGCTGGCGACCGGCGCCATCTGGCAGGGCGTGACGCTGATCGTGTTCGGCGCGGTGGTGATCGGGCTGACCGACAATCTGCTGCGGCCCTATCTGGTCGGCAAGGACACCAAGATGCCGGACTACGTCGTGCTGATCTCGACGCTCGGCGGCATCGCCAGCTTCGGTCTCAACGGCTTTGTCATCGGCCCGGTGATTGCGGCGCTGTTCATGGCGTGCTGGGACATCTACGCGACCGCGCGGAAGAAGGGCGAGGACGAAGCGCCCCCCGCCGGACGGCGGTCGTGACGCTCAGCCGCCCGACGTGCGGCGGATAAACCGGTCGACATCGTCGAGCACGGGCACCAGCGGCTGCAACGGCGTGCCGAAGCCGCCGAGGATCGTGACATGGCCGGTGGCCGCGTAGCGGCGCACGGTGACGTCATTGCCGGCGGCGCGCAGGCGCGCGGCAAGGCGCGATGAATTGGCGGGCTCGACGGTGGTGTCCAATGTGCCGGTGGCGAGCAGCGACGGCGGCGCGCCGCGCGACACATAATTGATCGGCTGCGTCTCCGGCCGGTTGTTGCCGCCGAAGATCGCCGCCAGTGTGCCGTCCTTCAGCGGCAGGAAGTCGTAAGGCCCGGCCAGCCCGATGAATCCCGCGATCCGCCGCGGCGACAGTCCCACCGCCTTGAGCCAGCGTCCGTCGAACGCCAGCATCGCCGCGTTATAGGCGCCGGCCGAATGGCCCATCAGATAGATCGTATCGGGATCGCCGCCGAATTTGGCCGCGTTGTCGCGCGCCCAGCGCACGGCCTTGGCGCTGTCTTCGAGGAAGCCCGGAAAGCGCACCGCCGGATACACGCGGTAGTCCGGCACGACGGTGACGTAGCCTTTGCGGGCGAGCGCGCCGGCGAGAAATGAATAGGTCGACTTCGAGCCGCCCTGCCAGCTGCCGCCGTAGAGAAAGACGATGACCGGCGCGCGCCGCGCGGTGTCGGGCCGGTAGACGTCGAGCGTGTTGCGGGCAGTGCCGGCATAGGGAACCGACCGGGTGACCGAGGTTCCCTGGGCGGTGGCGGACATGCCCGCTGCGGCGGCGATGCCCCCAAGCGCGGCGAGCGCCGCCGCGATGCGCACGGTCAGTCTGACGAGGATCCAGGTTGTCATAGGGGAGATACGAACGGCGCGGGCGATTGGATGCGGGGGGGGGCCGATCAGAGCTTTTTGGGTTCCGCCACGGCGCGCTTGCACCGGGCTCACGCGACGGTCGATGCGAAAGCGAGGCGCTGCGCTTAGCCCACCCTACGAAGTGGACTCTGCGGACGACGATTCACTTCCGCCGTTCGAGGCTATGGAAGACGCGCAGAATGACAACGTGCTTGCGCTCGACGCGATACTAGGCCGCGCTCGGCGGCGCGGGTTTTCAGCGCAGTAGCGGTGGCGGTATCGACTTCGATGGACTCAGTCTTGGCGCCATTGGGGGAGGGCAGGAGCCTGCGCCGGGCGGGTCAAGGGGCACCCCCTTGACGCAAAAACCCCGGGCTCTTCGCCCGGGGTTGCGTTTGTATCGGCGATGTATCTCCCGCTCGTCCCCGCGAAAGCGTGGACCCAGGGCGACAATGATCATCGGCGCTTTTGGCTCTGGATCCCCGCTTGCGCGTGGATGAGCGGAATCGGTTTGGCCCGGCCCAGCCGCGCTCCGCTCTAATACTTCCCCTTCACCACCTTCTGGCGCGCTTCGCCAAGCCCGGTGATGCCCATGGTGACGACGTCGCCGGCCTTCAGAAACTGCGGCGGCTTCATGCCGAGGCCGACGCCCGGCGGCGTGCCGGTGATGATGATGTCGCCCGGCTCCATGACGAAGAACTGCGAGCAGTACCAGACGATGTGCTCGCAGCCGAAGATCATCGTCTTGGTGTTGCCGCGCTGGCGCTTCTCGCCGTTGACGTCGAGCCACATGTCGAGGTTCTGCGGGTCCTTGATCTCGTCCTTGGTGACGAACCACGGGCCGATCGGGCCGAAGGTCTCGCAGCCTTTGCCCTTGTTCCACTGCCCCCCGGAGCGCTCGATCTGGAAGTTGCGCTCGGACACATCGTTGGACAGGAAATAGCCGGCGATCGCCGCCTTGGTGTTTTCCTTGGTCAGGTAGCGGGCGCGCTTGCCGATGACGATGCCGATCTCGATTTCCCAGTCGAGCTTGGTGGAGTCCTTCGGAATGATGGTGTCGTCGTTGGGGCCGCAGATCGAGGTCGGCGCCTTGTTGAAGATGATCGGCTCCTTCGGCACCGGCATGCCGGCTTCCGCGGCGTGGTCGGAGTAGTTCAGCCCGATGGCGATGAAGTTGCGCACATTGCCGACGCATGGCCCGAGCCGCGGCTTGCCGGCGACCGGCTTCATGCGGGCGAGATTGGCCTTCTTGATCTTGGCCAGACCGCCCGAAGCCAGCATGGCGCCGTCGATGTCCTTCACGATGCGGGACAGGTCGCGGATTTTGCCGTCTTCGGCGATGATACCGGGCTTCTCGCGGCCGGGCGCGCCGTAGCGGACAAGCTTCATAAGGCAGTCTCCTTGGGGATCGTTTCTTGGAAAGGGTGAATAAAAGGCGGGTCCGGAACCGATCATGCGACAGCGGCGGGGAGGGGGCAACCCACCCGTCTCCCGTCCGGTTTCGCGGTCGTCCCGGCATGCGGGTCGAAAGCCCGCGCCCATTGCCGAAAACCCGCGCCTTCACCTTGTCTGCTTGTTAATGGGCCGCGGGCAGGGTCGCCGCCCAACCAACAACCAGTGGACTGGCGGCGCGCCTGCAGCGGCTTCGCACGCGATCGGAGCGGGACGTGCGCGAGGTGAAAGACAGCGACCGCCGGCACGTCATCCACGGCGCGCCGATGTCGCTCATTCTGACGATCTGCATGATCGTCATCTATGCGGCAGTCTCGCGCAGCGGCCTGCTCTGACGGCGCGGAACCAGGCCGCTCAGCCAGCGCTCTTCATCTTCCAGAGCTGAAAGCCGCCGTCGGCGACCGACTTCTCGATCACGTCGCGGCTGAGATTGTTCGGCGGCGCCACACCCGGCTTGAGCACGCCGACGGCGTGCCAGGGACGAAACTGTTTCGGCAGGGACTGGCCACCCTGGTCGCCGGAAAACGCCCGCAGCTCGGGGTTGGCCTGCGACTTGAAGATGTAAATGTTCATGGTGGTCCTTCCGCGGACCCTGGGCCCGCTGATATCCGGTGCATCGCCCGGTTCCGGCCGCTGTCACCGCACTCTATAGAGTGTTCCGGCGTCAGAGTCACATCGCATGGCCACGCGTTACCGCAGGGCGGCGTGGCCGCCTATCGCGGCGCCGCCCATTGTCAACCGGTCGGGAAATAAATTCCGCGCTGTCTATCGCCGCCGCGCTTTAACGCGCATGGTGATCGGACTTCCAACGTTTTCGATCGCCAACTGTCGCGCGCTCCGCGCCGCCGCCAGGCGTCACGGCAGCGGCGGCACCGACGACCTCTATCGGGACAATTTCTGACATGACCATGCCCTTCACCCAGCATTTCGATGCCATGCTGCCGCAGGTCGCGGCGCCAGTGCGCATCACCTCGCTCTACGACGCGCAGGTGTTCACCCGCCGCTGGACCATCCGCGACAAGGATCCGCACTTGAAGGCGCTGCTGCGCAAGCTGGAAAAAGCCAACAGTGCGGCGCTGGTCGCCGAGGCCATCGGTTCGTTCAAGCACGCGCTGTCGGCGCGCGCGCTGCTGCCGGAAGCGGTGGATTGAGGTCGCAGCGTTTTATTCGCCTTTAAGCGGTGACGCGCACTCTGTCTGCTCTCACTCCCCGACCGCCTACGGCGGTCGACCTCTACCGATGGGAGAGGTGACGAGGACGCCGCGCCATGGTTAACAAAAGCTAACGCCAGCCCCGGTGTTTTGACGATCACTTTCACCGGTGGCTAAAGGGTTCCCGCTATCGTCGCGTGCATCGTAAGAGCGGAGGATCCGTCATGGACGAACGACCCAAGCTGGACGAACGACGCAAGGCCCAGCGTCACCGCACCCTGAAGGGTGGCAGCATCGCCATCAACCACGCCGGCCGCATCGACTGCCGCGTGCGCAATCTGTCGCCCTCCGGCGCGCTGCTGGAAGTGGCGAGCCAGATCGGCATTCCCGACGATTTTGTGCTGGTGATCGAGGCCGATCGCATCCAGCAGCCGTGCCATGTGATCTGGCGCACGGCGACCCGCATGGGGGTCGCGTTCCGGGGGTGAGGGCGATTTCTAACCGCAGATGATGCGGCCTCTTCACCTCTCCCATAGGGAGAGGTCGACGCGCGAAGCGCGGCGGGTGAGGGGTTATAGATTATCGACAGTCCTGGGCCCCCTCACCCCCTCCCTCTCCCCAGCGGGGAGAGAGTGCGCACTGAAGTCGCGGCGCCGCTGTCCCTCTTAAAACGCCCCGGCGAAGCTGCCGCCGTCGATCAGCAGGTTCTGTCCGGTGATGTAACCGGCCTGCGCCGAACACAGGAACGCGCAGGCCGCGCCGAACTCGACCGGTTCGCCGAAGCGCTTGGCCGGAATGGCGGCCTTGCGCAACTCGGCCGCTTCCTCGAGGGCGACGCCCTTCTGCTCGGCCAGTTTGGCGAGCGTGCCCTGCAGCCGGTCGGTGTCGAAAGCGCCGGGCAGGATGTTGTTGATGGTGACGTTGCTGTCGACGACGGTGCGGGCGACGCCGGCCAGAAACGCGGTCAGCCCGGCGCGCGCGCCCGACGACAGATCGAGGCCGGCCAGCGGCGCCTTCACCGAGGACGAGGTGATGTTGACGATGCGGCCGAACTTGCGCGCCTTCATCGGGTCGATCACTTTCTGAATGAGTTCGACCGCGACCACCATGTTGGCGACGACGCCGTCGATCATCTGCTGGCGCGACAGCTCGCGGAAATCGCGCAGCGGCGGACCGGCATTGTTGTTGACCAGAATGTCGGGCTGCGGGCAGGCCGCCAGCAGCGCCTTCTGACCTTCCGGCGTCGCGACATCGGCGGCGACCGCGATCACCTTGCCGCCGGTCAGGCTGGCGATCTCGGCGGCGGCGATCTGCAGCCGCTTCTCGTCGCGGCCGTTGATGACGACCTCGACGCCGGCTTCCGACAGCGCCAGCGCGCAGGCTTTGCCCAGGCCCCGGCTCGATGCGCAGACAATGGCCTTGCGGCCGGCAATTCCGAGATTCATGGGACGGCTCCTGGCGCTGGTGACGGGCGGCGCCGTTGTTTACGCGCGAAGCATGGCAGGTCAAGGGCAGGGGCGTTTCTTCTTCTTTTCCCTCTCCCCGTTTACGGGGAGAGGGTGGCGAGCGCAGCGAGCCGGGTGAGGGGCATTGCCTCATGCTTGCCCCTCACCCGCCTTCGCTCGGCTTCGCCTCCGCTCAGGCACCCTCTCCCCATGAAGAATGGGGAGAGGGAAGAAGCCCTGTCGCGGGCCTGTAGCATTCGCTTGATACCTCCGGAGCGAACGACAGCGGTTCGATTCGAGAGGGCCCATGCAGCGCGATCCCGACAGCCAGGTCATGGCGAAGGCCTATGCGCGCTGGGCGCCGGTGTACGACGCGCTGTGCGGACCGGTGTTTCTCAATGGCCGGCGCGCCGCCGCCGGCGCCGCCCGCGCGGTCGGTGGCCGCATTCTCGAGATCGGCGTCGGCACCGGCCTGTCGTTCGACGATTACGGTCCGCATGACGCGATCACCGGCATAGATGTCTCCGAACCGATGATCGCCCGCGCCCGCGCGCGGCTCGCCACCGGACGCTATCCGCAGGTCAAGCAGCTCGCGGTGATGGATGCGCAGGACCTGCGCTTTGCCGATGCGTCGTTCGATTGCGTGGTCGGGCAGTTCGTCATCACGCTGGTCGAGGATCCCGAGCGCGTGCTGTCGGAATGCGCGCGCGTCACGCGACCCGGCCGCCAGATCATCCTGGTCAATCATCTGTATTCCGAGCGCGGCCTGGCCGCGGCGGTCGAACGGCTGCTGGCGCGGAAAGCGCATGCGGTGGGGCTGCGCCCGGAATTTCCCTTCTCGCGGCTGGCCGCCTGGGCCGACGGTCATGGCGGCGCCGAACTGATCGAGCGGCGCAAGGTCAAGCCGTTCGGTGTCTACACGCTGGTGCGTTTTCGCCGCGCCTAACCGAAAGGCGTGGCGGCGTGACCGGTTCTTTCCGTCACCCTCCCAGCGGAGGGTTGTCATAAAACCATCATGGGGATCTGCTAATGCCTGCGCACATGAAGACAGACATGGGACTGGTCGCGCCGTGACGGAGAACGTCCCGCGGCGCTTTCGCGCGCTTTTTATCTCCGATGTGCACCTGGGAACGCGCGGCTGCCAGGCCGACAGGCTGCTCGACTTCCTCCGCCACCACGAAGCCGACACCGTCTACCTCGTCGGCGACATCGTCGACGGCTGGGCGCTGCGCTCGTCCTGGTACTGGCCGCAGGCGCACAACGACGTGGTGCAGAAGCTGCTGCGCCAGGGCCGCAAGGGCACGCGGCTGATCTACATTCCCGGCAACCACGACGAATTCCTGCGCGGCTATTTCGGCACCCATTTCGGCGGCATCGAGGTGGTCGAGAACGCCATCCACGAAGGCGTCGACGGCCGCCGCTATCTGGTCGTGCACGGCGACATCTTCGACCTGGTGGTGACGCAGGCGCGCTGGCTGGCGCTGCTCGGCGACAAGGCCTACGACTTTGCCATCACGCTGAACCGCGGCTTCAACGCCATGCGCCGGCTGATCGGCGCGCCGTACTGGTCGCTGTCGCAATGGCTGAAGTTCAAGGTCAAGAACGCGGTCAACTATATCGGCGCCTTCGAGAAGGCGCTGGCCAACGAGGCGCAGCACCACAAGGCCGACGGCGTCATCTGCGGCCACATCCACACTGCCGCGATGCACAACAATTTCGGCCTGCGCTACATCAATTGCGGCGATTGGGTGGAAAGCTGCACCGCGGTCGCGGAAGGGCTCGACGGCACCTTCGAGATCATCACCTGGACGAAGACCGGGGCCGATGCGGCCGACGTGCCGAGGCTGGCGCAGCAGGCCAAGGCGGCGTGACGGAGGCAATCGCAATCAAACTCCGCTCGTCCCCGCGAAAGCGGGGACCCAGGATTCCAAACTCTGACGCGATGTTCGCAGCTCTGGATTGCCGCTTGTGCGGAAATGAGCGGGGTGGGGCATGAAAATCCTCATCGCCACCGATGCCTGGGAGCCGCAGGTCAACGGCGTGGTGCGCACGCTCGGCCACGTCGCGCGCGAGGCAAAAGCGTTCGGCACCGACATCGCGTTTCTGTCACCGGCGCTGTACTGGACGCTGCCGATGCCGGGCTATCCAGAAATAAGACTGGCGCTGCCGACGCCGGGCGACATCGAGCGGCGGCTGGACACGGCCCACGCCGACGCCATTCATGTCGCCACCGAAGGCCCGATCGGCCACGCCGTGCGCCGGCTGTGCATGCGGCGCGGCGTGCCCTTCACCACCAGCCTGCACACGCGCTTTCCCGATTATCTCGCCGGCCGGCTGCCGGTGCCGCAACGCTGGACGGCCGACGTGACCTGGGCGTGGCTGCGCCGTTTTCATGCGCCGGGCGCCGCGGTGCTGGCGGCGACGCCGACGCTCGGCCGCGAGCTGATCGCGCGCGGCTTTCACGACGTGACGCTGTGGCCGCGCGGCGTCGATGCGCAAACGTTCCGGCCGCGGCCGGGCCGGGTGCACGAAGCGGTGGCGCATCTGCCGCGGCCGCTGTTTCTCACCGTCGGCCGCGTCGCGGTGGAAAAGAACATCGAGGCGTTCCTGGGGCTCGATTTGCCCGGCACCAAAGTGGTGATCGGCGACGGCCCGGCGCGCGCCGCGCTGGCGAAGCGCTATCCCGGTGCGGTGTTTCTCGGCGCGCGCCATGGCGACGATCTCGCCGCTTTGTATGCGTCAGCCGATGTGTTCGTGTTTCCGAGCCGCACCGATACGTTCGGCCTCGTGCTGCTCGAAGCGCTGGCGAGCGGCGTGCCGGTGGCGGCGTTTCCGGCCGACGCGCCGCGCGATGTGATCGGCGAGGCGAAGGTGGGCGTGCTCGACGACGATCTGCGCCGCGCCTGCCTTGGTGCGCTCGACTGTTCGCGCGATGGCTGCCGCGACTTCGCGCTGGGCATGACCTGGGCCGACAGCGCGCGGATTTTCGTCAACGCGGTGCTGGCAGCGGCGGGGACGAAGCGCCGGGCGGCGTGACAGCAACAGGCGCCTCGCCATTTGCGGTGCGCTATTCTATTCTCTCCGCATGTCCTCCATCGACACCCGCATATTGCCGACCGACGCCGATATCGCCGCAGCGGCGGCGCGGCTCAAAGGCGTCGCGGTGCGCACGCCGCTGATCAACGCGCCGGTGCTCGACGAGTTGCTGGGCGCCCGTGTGTTCCTCAAGGCCGAAACGCTGCAGCGCACCGGCTCGTTCAAGTTCCGCGGCGCCTATAACCGCATCTCCAGCATTGCGCCGGAGCGGCGCGCCGCCGGCGTGGTGGCCTATTCGTCCGGCAATCACGCGCAGGGCGTCGCCGCCGCGGCGCGGCTTCTCGGCATGCGCGCCACCATCGTGATGCCGGCCGATGCGCCGCGCGCCAAGATCGCGCGCACCCGCGCGCTTGGCGCCGAGATCGTCAGCTACGACCGCGACCGCGAAGACCGCGCCGCCATTGCCGATGCGCTCGTGGCCGCGCGCGGCGCCACGCTGGTGCCGCCGTACGACGATCCGATGATCATCGCCGGGCAGGGCACCATCGGCCGCGAGATCGTCGAGGAGTTGATGCAGGTGTCGCTGGAGCCCGACATCGTCGTGGTCGGCGCCTCCGGTGGCGGGCTGGCCGCCGGCGTTTCGCTCGGCGTCAAGGCGCGCGTGCCGCAGGTGAAGATGTACACCGTCGAGCCGGACGGCTTCGACGACACCCGGCGCTCCTTCGTCAGCGGGCGGCGCGAGCACAATGCGCGCACCAGCGGCAGCATCTGCGATGCGCTGATGAGCGTGACGCCGGGCGAACTGACGTTCCCGATCACGCAGCGGCTGATCGGCGAGGGTCTTACCGCCACCGACGCCGAGGTGATGCATGCGGTGCGCTACGCCTTCAACGAGCTGAAGCTGGTGGTCGAGCCCGGCGGCGCCATTGGCCTCGCCGCGCTGCTGGCGGGCCGGCTCGACGTCAAGGGCAAGGTGGTGGTCGGCATTTTATCCGGCGGCAATGTCGATGCCGACATGTTCGCGCGGATTATCGGGGAGTCGTGAGACTCGGCCGTTTGACGGGGCGGCAGCACCACCCGCTCATTCCCGCGTGAGCGGGAATCCAGGGCCACGCAACGATGAGTCAGAATGTGCTCCCCCTGTGTCCCCGCTTGCGCGGGGACGAGCGGAGAACAAATCCGCTTTTCGGACTCACGTAAACAGCGCGATGCGCTCTTCGTCGGTCAGCGCCATCACCGCTGCGAGCGGATCGCGCGGCGGTTCGGCGGTCCGGCCGATCACAACAGCAGTGTCGGTGACCGTCTCGACAATCTCGGCCTTCGGCGCGATCGCCGCCGCGGGCGTCTCCACGGCGCCGGGCGGCTCGAACAGCATCACTTCCGGGATCGCGGTCACGGGCCTTTCGCTCACCGCCACGGGCGGAGTCTCAGTCACCGGCGCTGCGGGCGCCACCGCGGCGGCGGCGAGCTGCGTCGCCAGCCGCGTCTCGAGCCGTTCGAAGGCTGCGACCAGCGTGTTGGTATCGGCCTGGCGGGCGCGGCGCGCATGCTCGGCGAGAAACGCACGGCCGCGCGCGCTCTCCGCCAGCACGGCGTAGAACGTCTGGTAGTCGTCCTCGTCCGGCAGATCGGCGGCCGGGGTTTCATTTGCTGCGTTGCTGCTCACGCCGTGCATTCCTTCACCCCGCAGTCTATTTAACAGCGGCTTGATTCGGGCAATTAAGGCGGCACCCCCAGACCTCAATGACCGAGGCTTTTTCCCAGCGGCGATTCGGTTTTGCGGCGCGGCTGTCGGGGCTCTATGCCGCGATTTTCATTCTCGGCGGCGTCACCTTGCCCTTTCTGCCGGTCTGGCTCGCCGCCAAGGGGCTCGACGCCCGCAGCATCGGGCTGGTGCTGGCGGCGCCGATGCTGCTGCGGGTGTTCGCCATTCCGCTGGCGGCAGGCCAGGCCGACCGGCGCGACGCGCTGCGCGGTGTCATCGTGGTGGCGAGCCTGCTGACTTTGGCTGGCTACATCGCGGTCGGCCTGTCGGCCGGCGCGACCGCCATCCTGATCGCGTTTTCCTTCGTCGCGCTGGCCTATACGCCGATCATGCCGCTGGCCGAGAGCTACGCGCTGCGCGGGCTGACCGCGCGCGGCCGCGCCTATGGCCCGGTGCGGCTGTGGGGCTCGGCGGCGTTCATTCTCGGCAGCTTCATCGCCGGCTTTGCCCTCGACATCATTCCGGCGCAGCATCTGATCTGGCTGATCGTCGCCGCCTGCGCGCTTCTGGTGCTGGCCGCGTTCCTGCTCGAGCCGCTACCGGCGCCCCCGGCGCCGGCCCACACGCCGCCGCCGCGCAAGGCGCTGCTGCGCGATCCGGCCTTCATCGCGGTGATGGCGGCGGCCAGCCTGCTGCAGGGCAGCCACGCCATGTATTACGGCTTCTCGGCGCTGGCCTGGGGCGCCGCCGGCTACGACGGCACGTCGATTGCCGCGCTGTGGGCGCTCGGGGTGCTGGCCGAGATCGTGCTGTTCGCGCTGTCGGCGCGGCTGCCGGCTTACGTGTCGCCGGTGATGCTGATGCTGATCGGCGCCGCCGGCGGACTGGTGCGCTGGGGCGCGATGGCGCTCGACCCGCCGGGCCTTGCGTTGCCGTGGCTGCAATTGCTGCACGCGCTGAGCTTCGGCGCCAGCCATCTCGGCGCCATGATGCTGATCGCGCGCATCGTGCCGACAGGGCAGGGCGCCACCGCGCAAGGCTACCTGGCGATCGCGATGGGCGCGGCGATGGCGGCGGCGACCGGATTGTCCGGCCTGCTGTTCGGCGCGTTCGGCAGTCCGGCCTATGCGGCGATGGCGCTAGCGTCGGTCGCCGGCGGCGCTTGCGCTGGTGTAGCGCACCGGGCGCTGCGTGTAGCGCTTCGCTGATTTGGACGCGGTCCGGGCGCGGGTCGGCGGCGCCGCCTGGGCGCGGCGGGTCGGCGTGCTGCAACTGGCGACGATGCCGTTGAGCGCGCGGCCTTCCATGTAGATCATCTTGCGCGACAGGCCGCCGTTGCGGCTGATCCAGCGCCGCACGTGGTTCGGATAAATATTCCAGAGCGCCTGCGTGCCCATCGGGCTGGTGATCGGGCGGCCTTCGCTGTCCGGCATCCAGGCCGCGTGAAAACCGAAGCGCGCGCGCGGCGTGGCGCAGATGCGCGCCCGCGGCACCAGGCCGAGTACCAGCGTGCAGGCCGAGAGGCAGTTGCCGTCGATGATGACGTTCTCGCCGGAGGAGCGCAGCATGGCGAAGGCTTGCAGGTAGTGGCCGATCTGGCCGCCGCGGTCGTCGGAAATCCGCATTGCCGCCGATGCGGATGTCGCTCCGCATGCCAGCACGGCGGCGCCCAGCACCAGCCCGCGAAACCCCATGACCCCGTCCCCGTTACCCGGCTGCCGTATTCGGCGGCGCGGTTCGACCCAACCCTGTATCGACCCGCCGCAGCGGGCTTAACCATGTTGAAGTCTATGCCCATCGAACTGGCGGCGGAAAGGATTTGTTAACCATTGCACAGCCCGCCGATGCTGGTCGTTTTGTCGCGTGGCTGATCGGCAACAAAACCGCGGCTTAATCTGACCCAGTTTGGCACAGGTCAGAGTGCGCGAGCGCGCGGTGAGCGGGTCGGCGACGCGGGCCGACGGTGAGTCGATCGCGGCGGTGGGCAAGGAGCGGGCTCGCATGCCCGCGCCGGCCGCCGGCGGCATTGATCGGGGTCAACCCCGTCAGCCCCACAGCGCCGGCGTCGCCGGGTAGACCAGGCTGTCGGCGTAATACAGGCCGTGCGGGCGGTCTTTGGCCAGCAGCAGCGGGCCGTCGAGATCGACATAGCGCGCGGTCTGCGCCAGCAGCACCGCCGGCGCCATCGCCAGCGACGTCGCCACCATGCAGCCCGCCATCACCGTGAGGCCGAGCGCCTCGGCCTGCGCGCGCATCGCCAGCGCTTCAGTCAGGCCGCCGGCCTTGTCGAGCTTGATGTTGACGGCGTCGTATTTGCCGGCAAGCGCCGCGAGCGACGACAGGCCATGCGCGCTTTCGTCGGCGCAGATCGGCAGCGGCCGCTCGATATGAGCAAGCGCGCCGTCGTCCGCTTCCGGCAGCGGCTGTTCGACCAGCACCACGCCGGCCTTGGCGCAGGCGGCGAGGTTGGCCTCAAGGTTCTGCTCGGTCCAGCCTTCGTTGGCGTCGACGATCAGCGTCGCATGCGGCGCGGCGGCGCGCACCGCGGCGATGCGGTCGTCGTCACCGTCGCCGCCGAGCTTGATCTTGAGTAGCGCGCGGCGCGCCGCCTTGCGCGCGGCCTTGGCCATCAGCGCCGGGGAAGCCAGCGAGATGGTGAAGGCGGTGGTCAGCCGGTGCGGCGCGGGCAGGCCGGCCAGGTCGTGGACCGGCTTACCGCTGCGCTTGGCTTCCAGATCCCAGAAGGCGCAGTCGAGCGCGTTGCGCGCGGCGCCCGGCGGCATGGCTTGTTGCAGGCCGGCGCGGTCGAGACCGGCGGCGAGGTGCGGCCGCATGGCCTCAAGGGCGGCGGTGACACTGTCGACGCTCTCTCGATAGCGCGCATAGGGCACGCATTCGCCGCGGCCGATCACATCGGGCGCCTTGCCGCCGCCCAGTTCGGCGACCACAACCACGGCCTCGGTCTTGGCGCCGCGGCTGATGGTGAAGGAACCGGCGATCGGCCAGCTTTCGGTCGAGACGGTCAGGTTCAATGGGATCACGGGTGGATTCTGGCTGCTTTGGGCGAAGATTGGCGAATCGGGGCTGTTCGTGGCGTAGAGAGTGGGGCAAACCCTCGACAGGTTCGACAGCCCTGGTCAAGTATGGCTTTAGCGTCCCGGTCAGGGCCGGTGCGCAGCAATTGAGGCAAGGCGCTTGAGCGACATTCTGCTCGAAGAGACCAGCGAGGGCGAGCGGCTCAAGCTCGTCGGTGCCGGTGCGTGGGTGGCGCTGAACGCCCGCCGCCTGGAATCGCAGATCGACAGCGCGCGGCTGCGCCACCGCGGCGCGGGCCAGGTCGATATCGACATGACGGGGGTCGAACGCCTCGACACCTTCGGCGCCTGGTTGCTGGAGCGGCTGGTGCGGTCGTTTTCAGCCGGCGGCGCCACCCCCAACGTCACCGGGCTGAAGGAAGACTATCGCCTGCTGATGGATGAACTCGGCGCGGTCAAGGGCGCCGAGAAGATCGTTCCGCGCACGGGAACGCAATCGCTGACCTATGCACTGTCGTCGATCGGCGAGAACGTCGCTTCGGTCGGCAATTCGTTCGGCTCGATCGCCAACATGCTCGGCGCGGTCATCGTGGCCCTGCTGCGTGTCTTGACGCGCCCGCGCAGCTTTCGTTTTACCTCGCTGGTGCATCAGCTCGACAATGTCGCCTGGCGCGCGGTGCCGATCGTGCTGCTGATCACGTTTTTGATCGGCTGCATCATCGCCCAGCAGGGCCTGTTCCACTTCCGCAGATTCGGCGCCGACGTTTTCGTGGTCGATATGGTCGGCATCCTGGTGCTCCGCGAACTGGGCGTTCTGATCGTCTGCATCATGGTGGCCGGGCGCACCGGCAGCGCCTACACCGCCGAACTCGGCTCGATGAAGATGCGCGAGGAAATCGACGCGCTGCGCACCATGGGCTTCGATCCGACCGAGGTGCTGATCCTGCCGCGCATTCTGGCGCTGATCATCGGCGTGCCGATCCTGACGTTCCTTGGCTCGATGTCGGCGCTCTATGGCGGCGGGCTCGTATGCTGGCTCTACGGCGGCATCGACCCGGAAATCTTCCTGTCGCGGCTGAAGGAGTCGATCTCGCTCAACACCTTCCAGGTCGGCATGATCAAGGCGCCATTCATGGCGCTGGTGATCGGCATCGTCGCCAGCGTCGAGGGCATGGCGGTAAAGGGCAGCGCCGAATCGCTCGGCCGCCAGACCACCGCCTCGGTGGTCGAATCGATCTTCCTCGTGATCGTGATGGACGGCATCTTCGCCATCTTCTTTGCCTCGATCGGAAAGTGACGATGGCCGACAGCCTGCCTCCCGACACTCCTGCCAAACCCAACGGCGCCGGCGGCAAGGATGTCGTCATCGCGGTGCGTGACGTGGTGGTCGGCTTCGGCGAGAAGATCGTGCTCGACCACGTCGATCTCGACGTTCATCGCGGCGAGGTGCTCGGTTTCGTCGGCGGCTCCGGCGCCGGCAAGTCGGTGCTGATGCGCACCATCATCGGCCTGGTGCCGAAGCGCGAGGGCTCCATCAAGGTGCTCGGCGTCGACATGGACGAGGTTACCGACCTCGAGCGCCAGGCGGTGGAGCGGCGTTGGGGCATTCTGTTCCAGCACGGCGCGCTGTTTTCGTCGCTGACGGTGATGGAGAACCTGCAGTTTCCGGTGCGCGAATACCTCGACCTGTCGCCGCGGCTGCTCGACGAACTGGCCATCGCCAAACTGGAGATGGTCGGGCTCGACGCCACCGCCTGTCACAAATTTCCGTCGGAACTTTCCGGCGGCATGATTAAGCGTGTGGCGCTGGCCCGCGCATTGGCGCTCGACCCCGAGATCGTGTTTCTCGACGAACCGACCTCGGGCCTCGATCCGATCGGCGCCGGCGCCTTCGACACCCTGATTGCCACGCTGCAGCGCACTTTGGGGCTGACCGTTTTCATGGTAACCCACGACCTCGACAGCCTGCACACGGTCTGCAACCGGATCGCGGTGTTGTTCGAGGGCAAGGTGATCGAAACCGGACCCATGAAACAGATGCTGGCATCCCGGCATCCCTGGCTCCGGTCCTATTTCCACGGCGTGCGATCGGGTCACCGGACCGATGCCGACGCCGAAGCGCCTTAATCGGCATGTTGATGATGCGTCGAACGACGAACGACCGGGTTAGCTGGAGCGATCGATGGAAACGCGCGCGAACTATGTGCTGATCGGGGTGTTCACGCTGGCCGTCATCGTCGGCGTGTTCGGCTTTATCTACTGGTTCCAGAACATTGGCGGCAGCGGCGAGCGCGCCCAGTACCGTATCCAGTTCGACGGGTCGGTATCGGGCCTGCGCACCGGGGCCTCGGTGCTGTTCAACGGCATCCGCGTCGGCGAGGTCACCGGGCTGGTTCTGAATCCGGAAAAGCCGCAGCAGGTCGTCGCCACCATGTCGGTCGACCGCAATGTCGCGATCCGCAGCGACACCGTGATCAGCCTCGAGTTCCAGGGCCTGACCGGCATCGCCGCGCTGTCGCTGAAAGGCGGCAGCCCGGCTTCGCCGGTGATCGTCAGCGAAAAGGACAAGACCCCGCCGCTTCTGATCGCGCCGCCTGGCGCCACGCAGGATGTCACCGCGGCGGCGCGCGACGTGCTGCGGAAACTCGAAGAATTCATCACCACCAATCAGAAAGCGTTCGCGGGCGCGCTCGGCAATATCGAGAAGTTCACCGAAACCTTGGCCAATAACTCCGACCATATCGACAACACGCTGGCCAGCATCGACAAGTTCAGCAGCGCGCTGGGCCGCAATTCGGAGCGGTTCGACCGCATCGCCGAAGGCATCGAAGGCCTGACCGGCGGACCGGATGGCAAAGGCGGCGAAATCAACGCGGCGGCGAAGTCGATCCGCGAATTGGCCGACCGGCTCGACCAGCGCACCGCCGAGATCACCGCCGGCATCAACAAGTTGTCCGGCGCCGGCGCGCGGCAGATTGAAGCGGTGTCGTCCGATGCGCGCCGCACGCTGTCGGAAGTCGACCGCACGGTGCGCAATTTCGACCGTAATCCGAGCCGGCTGCTGTTCGGCGGCGGCACCGGCACGTTGCCGGAATACAACGGCCGCCGCTAAGCGGTCAGCGCCGCGGAGCGCGGGCGGAACCCCGTGCGGACTGGCCCGTTGTCATGACGGCGCGGCGCCCCCGAATTTATATGCTTTTGCAGCAACATTTTCGGACAATCCCCAGGAAACTTGGACTATTTGCCTGTGGCTTGCATGCCGTCCTGCCCTAGAATAGGGCGCTGTGTAGCGGTCGTCGCTGAGTCTGCAGGGGGTTCGTGCGCGTGAATTTTTTTGGGCTTTGTTCCCGGGCGAGAGTTCCCGCCTGCGTGTTCGCTTTGGCGATCGCGCTTGGCGGCTGCTCTGGCGGCTTGGGCGGCCTTTTGAGTTCGGCGCCTCCCGCTGCCTATGATCTTTCCGCCGCCAGCGATTTTCCGCGCGGCACCGTGTCGGCGCGCGGCCAACTCGTCATCGCCGAGCCGGCGACGCTTGCGGCCTATGACAGCGAGAAGATCGTGGTGCGCCCGGCGCCGGGCGAGGCCGCGCAACTCGGCGGCGCGCAGTGGCAGGACCGTCTGCCGCGCCTGGTCCAGGCGCGCATTCTGCAATCGTTCGAGAACGCCAGCCGTCTGCGCGCGGTCGGACGCCCGGTCGACAAGCTGAGCAACGACTTCGCGCTGATCACCGATATCCGCGCTTTCGAGATTTCGGTGGCGGACAATACCGCGGTGGTCGAGTTCGCCGCCAAGATCGTGCGCGAGCGCACCGGCCGCATCATGGCGGCGCGGGTGTTCCGCGTCGTGGTGCCGGCGCAGGCGACGCAAGGGCCCGGCGCGGTGCAGGCGCTCAACGAGGCCTTCGTCAAGGCGGCGCGGCAGATCGTGCTCTGGGCCGCCGGCGTGGTGTAGCGGCTTTTTACCCTCCCCTGCAGTGGGAGGTCGCGCACCGAAGGTGTGCGGGGTGGGGTGCCTTTACGGCTCGTCAGTTCACCCCCACCCGGCGTGCTTCGCACGCCGACCTCCCCCCTCCAGGGGGAGGTGAAGCAAGAGCGGCAGTCTCAGACGCTCAATCAAACCGTCCGGCGGCGTGGCCCAGCATGGTGTAGACCTTGCCGGTTTCCGACGTGAGGTAGGTCCGCGCCACCACCTGGCTGCGGTCGTCGCGCGAGACTTCTTCGAGCAGCCGTTCGAACTCGCCGATGTAGCGGTCCACCGTCTGCTTGAACTCGCGGTCGCCGCGGTACTTCTTTCGGATCTCGTCGAAGGCCTGCTGGCCCTGCAACGTATAGAGCCGACGGGTGAAGACGTTGCGTTCGCCGCGCTTGTAGCGGTCCCACAGATCGGCGGCGGCGTCGTGATCGATCATGCGGGCGATATCGACCGACAGACTGTCGAGCGACTCGATCGAGTGCCGGGCAGTGCGTTCTTCCGCGGCGCGCGGCTGTTCGCGGCCGTTGTCGCGGTTGGTCTCGCGGGCAAGATCGCGCAGCGACTCGCGCACCGGATCGCGGTTGGCTTCGCGCGGGAACTCTCGCACCGGCTCGCTCTCCTCGCGCGAGGCGCGGTTGAGCAGGTCGGTCAGCCAGCCGCGGCCGGCTGCGGCCGGCGTCTGCTGCGGCGCCGGGTTCGTCGATTGCGGCTCGGAGCGGCGCGCCGGCGCGAAGCTGCCGATGTCCGTGTTGCCGAGCGGCGGGCGCTGCGCCG
>JALHNV010000018.1 GCA_022843325.1 Pseudolabrys sp.
TGCGTGCCCGAGGTGACATTGCGCGGCGGCGATTGCGGCGCGGCCGGCATCGGAGCGGCCGAGGCATTGGCCGCCAGCGTCGACAGATCGAGCGGCGCGCCGGCGTCGCGTCCACCGGGCGCACCGACCGGCGGTTCGTTGGCGCCGGGCTCGGGCGCGGCGATCGAGGCCACGTTGCCAAGGGTGCGCGGCGCGCCGGGCGCATCGGGATTCTGCGACGGATCGAACAGGTCGCCGCGGCGACCGGTGGCTGGCGGTGACTGCGGCGGCGCATTCGGAGATGCGGCCGGCTGCGGCGCGCGCGCCGGCGGACTGGCGGCGCCACCGCGTGCGCCGAGTTGCTGGAAGCGGTACTCGTTGTCGTCCTGCATCCGCTTGAGCTGCGTCTCAAGCTGCTGGTTACGGAACTGCAATTGCTCGATCGTGCCCGTGAGTTGACGCAGCGCGTTCTCGAGCCGGTCGAGCCGCACCGTCAGGGCGCCGGGATCGGCGTAATCGGCCTGCGCCTGCTGACCACGCGGCGCCTGCTGCTGGCCGCCGCGCGGTTCGCCGCGGCTGAAAAGGTCGTCGAGGAAATTGCCCTGCTGCTGTTGTTGCGCCTGCGCAGGCGCCCACAGCACGGCTGTCGCGAGCAGCGCCGCGGCCAACGTCAAACCAGGGGCTTTGCGGGATTTGTTTTCTGTCATCGGCTCATTCGTCGGCCAATCGGCCGTGATCGGGCCCGTCCTGTACCATAGACCTTGGCGTGCGACCATAATGTGGCGCGCCTATGGCGCCCCCGCCGCGGCCCGGCGCTTACCGCGATTCGCCAGCCACTCTTCGAAGCGCTGCACGAGGACGAAGAACGAGGGCACGAACAGCACCGCCAGACAGGTCGAGGCGATCATGCCGGTAAACACCGTGATGCCGATCGAAGCGCGCGCATTGGCGCCGGCGCCGGTCGCCAGCACCAGCGGCAGCACGCCGAGGATGAAGGCGAACGACGTCATCAGAATCGGCCGGAAGCGGGCGCGCGCCGCCTCCACCGCGGCCTCCACGATCGGCCGGCCTTCATCGCGCAATTCGCGCGCGAACTCGACCACCAGAATCGCGTTTTTGGCCGACAGCGCAATCAGCAGCACGATGCCGATCTGGGTGTAAAGATTGTTGTCGATACCGAGCAGGCTCAAGGTTGCAACCGGACCGATCAGCGAAATCGGCACGGCCAGAATTACCGACACAGGCCGGTACCAACTCTCGTACTGCCCCGCGAGCACCAGATAGACCAGCAGCAGCGCCATGCCGAACACGACGAACATCTGCCCGCCGACCAGCTTCTCCTGATACGACATGCCGGTCCATGCGAGGTTCACCCGCGGCGGGAAGGTGCGCTGCGCCGCCTCCTCCATCAGCGCCATGGTCTGCCCGGTTGAATAGCCCCGCGCCGGCATCGCGATCACGGTAGCGGACGGATAAAGATTATAGAGACTGATCAGCGCCGGCCCGGTCACAGGCGTGATGGTGACCAAGGTGCCGAGCGGAATCATCTGACCCGAGGCGTTGCGCACCGACAGGTTGGACACGTCCTCGGGTCGCAGGCGGAATTGCGAGTCGGCCTGGACGAAGACCTGGAAAGTGCGGCCGAACTTGCTGAACTGGTTCACATAGGCCGAACCGAGATAACCACCCAGCGCGTTGAACACCTGATCGATGCTGACCTGCAGCGACTGCGCCTTCACCCGATCGACGTCGATGGTGTATTGCGGCACATCGGCGCGGAACGACGACAGCACAATCTGGATGCTCGACTGCGCGCCGGCATTGGCGACGACGCTGTCCACAACGCTTTGCAGCTTCGGGAAATCGAAGCTGCCGTCGCGCATTTCGATCTGCATGGTGACGCCGGCGGCGTTGCCGATGCCCTGGATCGGCGGTGGCGGCAGCACCCGCACGATGCCCTCCTCGATCCCGCTCATGGCACGGTTGAGCGCGGTAAAGGTCGGCAGCAGGCCCTGCGCCTTGCCGCGCACGCTCCAGTCCTTGAGGATGATGTAGGCAACGCCGCCGGAGGCGAGCGTGGAATTGTTGTCCAGCGCCGACACGCCGGCGATGGTGATAACCTTGTCGACGCCGGGCGTCTTGTGCGCCAGTTCGCTGACGCGGTTGAGCACCTCTTGGGTGCGCGGCAACGACGCGCCGTCCGGCAACTGCACCGTCGCCAGCATGTAGCCCTGGTCCTCGATCGGGATGAAGCCTGTGGGGATGCGCGAGAATGCCCACAGCGTAACGGCGATGATCGCCAGCGCGGCGATGGTCATCATCGCGGCATGGCCGACCAGCCGTCCCATCAGCCCGGCATAGCCGTTCTCGACCTTGGCGTAGAGCCGGTTGAAGCCGCGGAAGAAAAAGTTGCGCTTCTCGGGCGGCACCGATGGCCGCAGCCACAAAGCGCATTGCGCCGGCTTCAGTGTCACGGCGTTGACGGCGCTAATCAGCGCAGTCGCCGCGATCACCAGCGCGAACTGTGCATACATCTGCCCGGTCAGGCCGGGCAGAAACGCCGCCGGCAGGAACACCGACAGCAGCACCAGCGTGATGCCGATGATCGGCCCGAGCAACACGCGCATCGCCTCGATCGCCGCCTGCGGGCCGGTCATACCCTTGTCGATGTTGTGGGCGGCGCCTTCGACCACAATGATGGCGTCGTCGACGACAATTCCGATGGCCAGCACGATGGCGAACAACGTGGCGAAGTTGACCGTGAAGCCCAGCGCCGCCATGGCGGCGAAGGCGCCGATGATGGTCACCGGCACCGTCGTCGCTGGCACCAGCATGGCGCGCCAGTCCTGCAGGAACACCAGGATGACGATGAGGACGAGCACCGCCGCCTCGATCAGAGTCTTATAGACCTCGTCAATCGAGGCCTTGACGAAGACCGTGGTGTCGAACGGGATGTCGTAGTGCAGTCCCGGCGGGAAGGCCGACGACAATTCCGCCATGCGTTTCTTGACCGCGGTCGCGACGTTGAGTGCATTGGCGCCGGGCGCCAGAAACACGGCGACACCGGCCGACGGCTTGCCGTCGAGCGTAAATATCTGCCCGTAGGTCTGCCCCCCGAGTTCGACGGTGCCGATGTCGCGGACCCGCGTGATCTCGCCGGCGGGGCCGGTCTTGACGATAACGTTGGCGAACTGGACCGGATCGTCGAGCCGGCCGGCAACGTTCAGCGTGTACTGGAACGGCACCGTATCGGGGGCCGGCGGCGCGCCGATCTGCCCCGCCGTCACCTGGCTGTTCTGCTGTTGCAACGCACCGATGACGTCCTGCACGTTCAACCCGCGCGCCTTCATCTTCTCCGGATCGAGCCAGACCCGCATCGCATACTGGCCGGCGCCGAACACCGCGACGTTGCCGACGCCCGGCACGCGCGACAGTTCGTCCTTGAGGGAGATGGTCGCGTAGTTCGACAGATAAAGGCTGTCGAAGCGCGGGTCGGATGCGGTCAGCGACGCGATCTGCAGGATCGAGGTCGACTTCTTCTGCACCACCACGCCCTGCGCCTGTACCGACTGCGGCAGAGACGACAGCACGGTCGAGACCCGGTTCTGCACCAGCACTTGCGCGAAGTTAAGGTCGGTGCCGATCTCGAAGGTAACGGTCAGGTTATAAGAGCCGTCGGCGGCGGCGTAGGACTGCATGTAGATCATGCCCTCGACGCCGTTGACCTGCTGCTCGATCGGCAGCGCCACGGTGTCGATGACCGTGCGGGCGCTGGCGCCCGGATAGCGCGTCGTCACCTGCACGGTCGGCGGCACCACGTCGGGATATTGCGCCACCGGCAGCCGCAGCAGCGACACCGCGCCGATCACGACGATCAGGATCGCGATGACGTTGGCGAGGACCGGCCGCTCGATGAAGAATTTGGAGATCATCGATCCCTGCTCACTTCGCCGCCGGCGCCGCGGGTGCGGTCTGCGGATCGACCTTCTGGCCCGGCACCGCCCGCAGCAGACCGCTGACGATGACACGGTCGTCGGCGGCGAGCCCTTTCTCGATCACCTGCAACGCGCCTTCGCGCTGTCCGATTTCGACCGTGCGCTGCTCGACCACATTGTCCTTGTTGACCACGAGGACGTACCGCCCGCTTTGGTCGGCGCCGAGCGCAACGGTGGGCACCAGCAAGGCACCGGCTTGCTCGCCGAGCGGCATCCGCACCCGCACGAAATAGCCGGGCAGCAGTACCGCATCGGGATTGTCGAGGATCGCGCGCACCGCCAGCGTGCCGGTCGAGGCATCGACCGTCGGCGACCGGTAATTGAGCGTGCCCTTGTGCGGGTAGCCCGATTCGGTTTGCAGCCCGACTTCGACCGGTACCTTGTCGAGATCGGCCGGAGTCAGGCCGCGCCGCCTGACCTCGGCGCGGATGCGCAGCACCTCCTGTTCGTTGATGCTGAAATTCACGTAGATCGGGGCGATCTGAACGATGGTGGCCAGCACCGTCGGTGAACCCGAACCGCCGACATAGTCGCCGACCGAGACCTTGCGCGCCGTAACGCTGCCATCAAACGGTGCTTCGACGCGCGTGTAGCCGAAATTGATGGCGGCAAGCCGGGTGTTGATTTCGGCCTGCTTGAGGTTGGCCTGGGCGTTGTCGCGACTGGCGGTGGCGTTGTCGAGCGCGGCTTTCGAGGCGGAGCCGCGCGCGGCCAGCTCCGACTGCCGCTGGAAGTCGCCCTCGGTCTGCACCACCGTCGCCCTGGCGCTGTCCTGCGCGGCCTCGGACTGCTTGAGCTTGAGTTCGTAAGATTCCGGCTCGATGGTGAAGAGCACTGCGCCCTTCTTGACCTGCTCGCCGTCCTTGTAGCCGATCGACTGAACGAAGCCGGATACCCGCGCCACCAGATTGGCGGTGTTGACGGCCGCCGTATTGCCAGTGGATTCCAGATAGCGCGTGATGGTGCGCTGGACCGGCGGCGCCACGGTCACCGACGGCGGCGGCGGCGGTACGTAGGTATTGCTCTCACCGCAGCCGGCGAGCAGTCCGAGCCCGAGCAGCAACGCTGTTGTCGATCGATAAGAATATCCGAACATCCCGCCGCCCCTCGCGACTGCGGGTGACCGGCGATCGACGATCGTGATCGCCACAGATCCGGCCGCCCCCCGGAGCCTATCCTAGCATCGGATAGCGGCCTTGGGCGGCGGCCCAGGCGCTATCGACAAAAAATAGACGGCGCCCACCGGGCGCCGCCTGTATTCCTATTTCGGCAGCAGAGGGTCAGGAGCCGGCGTTGATCACCGTCACCGCGCGGCGGTTCTGCGACCAGCAGGAGATGTCGTTACACACCGCTACCGGGCGCTCCTTGCCGTAGGAAATCGTCCGCATGCGGTTGGCCTGGATGCCGCGCGAGATCAGGAAGTCGCGAACGCTCTGGGCCCGGCGCGCGCCGAGCGCGATGTTGTATTCGCGGGTACCGCGCTCGTCGGCATGGCCTTCGATCGTGAAGGTGTACTGGGCGTAGGTGGTCAGCCACTGCGCCTGCTTGTCCAGCACGCCCTGGGCCTGCGCCGTCAGATCGGTCTGGTCAGTTTCAAAGAACACGCGGTCACCGACATTGACCACGAAATCCTGCTGGCTGCCAGGCGTCGCCGCGCCGGCCGCCGATCCCTGCATGCCGTCGGCACCGGTGGGGTTCTGGCTGGCGCAGGCCGAGATCGCCAGGGCCGCGGCCAACAGCACCGCGACCCGCGCGCCGCGCATCATCTGTGTCACATCAAGCATTCCGGTTACTCCATTGCGCTTACAGACCGGATAAATTTTCCGGGCGCTGGCTTCCGCGCCATTCGTCCGATCTGATAACAGGGCCTTCGTTAAGCGAACCTTCCATCAACCTTGATGGAACCTTGCACACCGCCCTTAAAACTGTCCGAACCCTCTAAACCCGCCCTTATGGTTAAGAGCGGGTGAATAAGGCGCTGTGGTGTCCGCCGCGGGCGTCCTAGGACAACAGCGGCGACCAGGCGGGATCCGAGGCAAAACTCGGCGTCGGGACCCGCAATTCGTTGCGCCCGGTGACATCGATCGTGTGCAGGCTCGGTCCGCCACCGGCGTCGCGGAAGAACATCAGCACGCGGCCGTTCGGCGCGAAGGTTGGGCCTTCATTGTGGAAGCCCGACGTCAGCATGCGCTCGCCGGAGCCGTCCGGCTTGAGAATGCCAATCGAGAACTGCCCGCGCATTTGACCGGTGAAGGCAATGTAATCGCCACGCGGCGACCAGACCGGCGTCGAGCGGTTGCCCTCGCCGAAGCTGATGCGCTGCGCCGGTCCGCCGGTCGCCGGCATAACGTAAATCTGCTGCGAGCCGCCGCGATCGCTTTCGAAACAGATGCTCTTGCCGTCCGGCGAATAGCACGGCGCGGTGTCGATCGCCGGCGTGTCGGTCAGCCGTGTGGTCGACTTCGAGCGCAGGTCCATCACGAACAGATTGGCGTTGCCGCCCTGCTGCAGGCTGAGGATGACGCGCTGGCCGTCCGGCGAGAACCGTGGCGCGAAGCTCATGCCGGGGAAATTGCCGACGATCTCGCGCTGGCCGGTCTCGATGTTGAGCAGGTAGACGCGCGGATCGGCCTGTCCATAGGACATATAGGTGATCTCTTGCGTCGAGGGATTGAACCGAGGCGTCAGCACCAGGTCGTCGCCACGCGTCAGATAGCGCACGCCGGCGCCGTCCTGATCCATGATGGCGAGCCGCTTGACGCGGCGGTCCTTCGGCCCGGTTTCATCGACAAAGACGATACGGCTGTCGAAATAGCCCTTGTCTCCGGTGAGCGTCTGGTAGATCGCATCGGAGATGATGTGGGCGATGCGCCGCCAGTTGTCGGCGGTGGTAAAATACTGTTTGCCGTCGAGCTGCTGGCCGGCGAACACGTCCCACAGCCGGAATTCGGCCTTCAGCCGTCCGTCGGGCTGCCGCGTGATGCGGCCGGTCACCAGCGCCTGCGCATTGATGACGCGCCAGTCGGGAAAGCGCGGCACCGCATCCGAATTGGTGATCTTTTCGGTGAAGGCGGCCGGGTTGATCGGCGCGAACAGACCGCTGCGCTGCAGGTTGTTGCTGATGACGGCGGTGACGTTGCGCGCGACTTCGGTCTCGGACGGCGCGCCGCCGAGGAAGTCCGGCAGCGCGATCGGCATCGGCTGCACGTTGCCCTGGGTGATGTCGATGCGCAGCACGCCATGCGCGGGCGAACCCGCGAGTGCAGCGATCGCGCCGGCACCGGCGCCGGCCAGAAGGCGGCGGCGGTCCAGTTGAGGTCCGCGGAAAAATGCGGGAGCAGGTTGAATAAGCTTTTGATTCATTGCGGTGGCTTTGAATGCCTTTGCTGTGAGCGGTCGGTTCAGCCCCGGAACATGTCCCTGGGATCGAATGTCACTTCGATGTCTTTCCAGTTGTCGTAGTGTTCGGGCTTGAGCATGTCGAACGGTTGGCCGCGGAACACGGCGCGAACCGCGCTGTCACGGGCAGAATTATAGACTTGCGAATTACCGCTGGTGAGGACCTGCGGCGGCGCACTGAGTTTGCCGTCGCGGCCAAGCCGGATGCGCACACGGACGATGAACTCGTCCGGGTTCTGAATACCCACCGGGGGATTCCACAGCGCCATCAGCCGCGCCCGCAATGCGTCGATCTCCGATTGCGACAGCCGCGCGGAATTACCGGTGGAGGCGCCGAGCGACGGCGCCGAATTGAGTTCGGCGCCGGCCGCGGCCTGGCGTGTCGGCTCGCGCTTGTCGAGCAGCGCGGCGATCTTGTCGGCATCGAATTTCGGCTGCGGCTTCTGCTGCGGCGGTGGCGGTTTCTTCGGCGGCAGCGGTTGCGGCTCGGCCTTGGCCTCCTGCGGCGGCGGGTCGGGCTGCTTGTCGATCTTCTGGGCGATCTGATCGGGCTTCTGCTGCGGCGGCGGCGGCTCGGGCGGCTTTTCGGCCGCCTGCTCGACCACCTTCTTCTTCTCTTCGACCTTCGGCTTGACCGGTTCGACCTTGGGCTCCGCGATCTTCTCGACCAGGGGCTTGGGCGTCTCGAGCTTCGGCGCCTGCTTGGCGCCTTTCATCAGTTCGGAGAACTGCTTGTCGTTGATCAGATCCACCGGCAGCGATTCCGCCGGCGTCACCTCGAACGGCTTGCCGTTGAATGACACCACGGCAAACAGCAACACGCCCGCATGCAGGCCGGTCGATATCGCTGATGCCACTTTCATCTTCATTTCGAGCCCTGCTCGAATTCGGTGACCAAGGCTACCCGACTGAAGCCGGCGCCGGAAAGCCGGCCCATGACCCGCATCATGGTGCCGTAATCAACTTTTCTGTCGCCGCGGACATAAATGCGCGCTTCGTTGCCGCCGCGGGCCTGCGCTACCGCCTGCAGCTTGACCACGAGATCTTCCGGGCCGATCTCGTCATTCTGCAGGAAAATCTGGCCTTTTTCGTTGACCGAAACCGTCAGCGGCTCCTTGTCCTGGTCGAGCGTCTTGGCTTGGCTCTGCGGCAGGTCGAGCGGCACGCCGACGGTCAGCAGCGGCGCCGACACCATGAAGATGATCAACAGCACGAGCATGACGTCCACCATTGGGGTGACGTTGATCTCGCTCATCATGCCGCGGCGGCGATTACGTCGCTTTCGATTGCCGGCGGCCGGTGTTCCGGCATTCGCTCCCATATTTATCAGTCCCCGCGCCTGTTCGTGTCCGAAGACCGATTGCCATTCTTCGGAATCATGCGCCTAGCCGCGCTCATCGATCTGCCGCGACAGAATCGCGGAAAATTCATCGGCGAAGCCTTCCATCCGCTGCGCCTGCCGGTTCACCTCACCGGCGAACTTGTTATAGAAAATGGTCGCCGGTATGGCGGCGACAAGGCCGATTGCGGTCGCAAACAGCGCCTCGGCAATGCCCGGCGCCACCACGGCCAGCGAGGTATTTTTCGACGCCGCGATCGACTGGAAGCTGGTCATGATGCCCCAGACGGTTCCAAACAGGCCGACGAAGGGCCCGGCCGACCCCACGGTGGCCAAAACCAGCAGCCGGCGTTCCAGCCGCTCGACCTCGCGGGCGATGGTCACTTCCATCACCTTCTCGATCCGCATCTGCAACCCGGCGAAGGAGCGCGGGGTGCCCTCGAAGCTGCGCTTCCATTCACGCATGGCGGCGACGAACAGCGCCGCCATCGCATGGTTCGGCTTGGAGGATAGTGAGCGGTAGAGTTCTTCGAGCGACTGCCCCGACCAGAACGTCTGCTCGAAACGGTCCATGGAGCGCTTGGTGCGGTTGAACAGCACGATCTTGTCGATGGCGATCGCCCAGACCCAGACCGAACACACCAGCAATCCGAGCATGACCGTCTTCACCACCCAGTGGGCGTGCCAGAACAGCGTGAACAGCGAGAGGTCGGAGGACGTCATCGGGAGCACCGACTGTGCCACATCGGCTGGATTCATGAGAGCATCCTTGGGCACGTCCTTGTGTCGGCAAACTGGCGCCGTTGGCGCAAGCCTCACGAAATCCCGCGAAACTTGACCAAACTAGGGCCTTATCCGGGTCAATAGACCTCTAAACAGCGCTGATTATGGTTAAAGATTGGTTATCGGGATGGAGCGGCGCCGAAACGCAACGGCCGCCCGCTTCGGGGAAAGCGGACGGCCGGTCGCGACGCTCAAGATTGCAGGCTCAGGCTTGCGAAGAAGCCTCCTGCGCCGGGCGGTTGCGGCGTTCGTTCATGAACGCGTCGAACTCGGTCTTGTCCTTGGCGAAGCGCAGACGCTCAAGGAAGTCCTTGAATTCGCGCTGCTCTTCTTCGAGCCGCTTGATGGCTTCCATGCGGTATTCGTCGAAAGCGTGGTTGCCGCTCGACGGTGGCGAGCCCCAGCCCGAGCCAGCGCTCATCTTGCCGCGCATCCAACCCATCTTCTGCTGCCAGCGATCGTTCTGGCTGTTGTATCCGCATCCCATGCGTCCGCTCCAGATTGTGAAGGCGAGGATGGCAAGACCGATCGGCCAGAAGGCGATGAACCCCAGAACGATCAGCGCTATCCAGGCCGGTTTTCCGTACTCATCAAGCTTCGCGGTGATTGGCATTGTCAGCCTCGTGTGAATGTAAATAACATTTACATGGATAAGGGTGAGCGATCCCGATGTCAAGACCCTTCACATGGGACTTCCACCAGCCTTTGCGAGAGGCCTGCGACAAAGTCGCGGTCAGCTCCCGCCCGACGGCGTCCCCGCCGTCAGGCCCAAGCCACGCAGATAGATGAGAACCGAGGCTTCCAGCAGTTCCTCGGCCGGCATCGGCAGCGCGCGGCGCGCCGCGTCGCCGCGGCCGAAGAGCGAGGCGATGCCGTGCGTCATCGACCAAACATGCAGCGCCACCATCAGCGCCGGCGGCCGCCCCTTGGCCGGCATCAGCAGCACCAGCTTTTCCGCCGCCGCCCGCAGCACGGCGAATGCCGACTCACTCGCCTCCCGCAGTTGCGGGTCGGCATCGAGCGGCACGCCGGCCTCGAACATCGCCGAGTAATAGGCCGGCTGGTTTTTCGCGAAGTCGAGATAGGATTTTCCGAGCCGGTCGAAGGCCCGCATCAGGTCCGGCCTGCCCTCGTCCCAAGCCTTGGCCAGCACTGCCGCGAACAGCTCAAAACCGCGTCTGGCGACATCCGCCAGCAACGCCTCGCGGTCACGATAATGACGATAGGGCGCGGCCGGACTGACGCCGGCCCAGCGCGCGGCATCGGCAAAAGTGAAGCCGGCGGGCCCCTTCTCGGCGATCAACGCCAGCGCCGCACGTACCAGAGCTTCCTTGAGGTTGCCGTGGTGATAGCCGCGCGGCTCGTTGTCGGGCTCTTTGCTGCCCTTGCCCCATTTCATGTAAACGGCGTTTACATCAGTCGGGCGCCCGCGTCGATGCCAGGTTTTGACGGTGGCCTCGACCGGCTGCGCGCGTCGGCATCGGGTAGCGCTTTCTGAATAAACAATCTAGGATTGTGCTCGAGTGGGGGAGTTCATGGCCATCGCATTCACCGTCAGCAAATGCACGTTGCCTGTCTACAATAACATCTGCTTCCGTCTCACGTCCGAGCTTGGCATCTTTTATGTCACCGCTCAGCCGGTGTGGCTGCAAGCCGCCAATCCCTACGTCGAACTGGCCAAATATGCCCAGTCGGTGCTTTGCGTGCGCGATACGCAGGAAGTTGCCGTCGAGCCCAATCCGTTCGACCTGAGCGAATCCGGCGAACTCGTCGTCAACTCGGTGACCTACACCAACGTCGCCATGCCGCACGGCGTTGTGCCGCCGGGCGGCACCGCGCCGCAGAACATGACCAACGCCCAGTTCCAGGCGCAGGCGATCAACGCCGCCGTGGTCATCAAGTCCTGGCCGCGACCGCTGCTGGTGCATTGCTCGACCGGCGACCGAGCGTCGGCCGTGTTCGCCTGCTTCATGATTGCCTATTGCGGCTACGATAATGCGGCGGCGCTCGCCTTCGCCACCGGACAGCTCGCGTTGCAGAACCAGGATTTCAAGAACTACGTGACGGCGTTTCACTACCGGGGCTGAGCACCGCCCGCGCCAGTGTCCGGCAACGTTAGCGAGCATCATGAGTTTCGCCGCCACGGCCGCATCGCCAGCGGCAGCCGGTCGAACAGCGTCGGCCCGCCAGGCTGGGCGCCTTCAATTGTCAGCAGCTTGAGCTTTGTGACCACGCCACCGCTGGCCGAGAAGCCACCGGTCTTGCCGCCCGCGGCCAGCACGCGGTGGCAAGGCATGACGATCGGGCAAGGGTTTTGCCCGAGTGCAACGCCGACCTCGCGCGCCAGCAGGCGGTCGCCCAGTCGCTCGGCAATCTCCCCATAGGTCACGGTCGCGCCCGGCGGGATGGTACGCGCGATGGCGTAGACCTTGCGGTTGAAGTCCGGCGTGGCCGCATCGTCGATGGCGATCTCGGTCAGATCGGTGGGTTGGCCGTCCAGCAAGGCGACGATCCCCCCGATGGCGCCCTGGACGTCCGGCGGCGGCTCCGACTCCAGCGCCGCCGGAAACCGCTTGAGCACCCGGATTCGCGTCGCGCGCGCGTCCGTCTCCGGCAACTGGACGCCGGCGACACCGCACTCGCTCCAGACAATCGCGCAGAAGCCGATCGCGGTATCGAACAGTGCGTAGCTGAGATCCGGCATATGCCGATGTTACGGCATCTCGCCGCTGGCGCCACCCGCTTCCTGATCGGCTTTCATGGCGACGCGCAGCGGCTTGGGGATCGGTTTGGCACGGCCGCCGGAGACGAAGGCGACCTGGACGTGGGCCTCGACCAGCAATTCGTCGCCGCGCATGACCTTCTGGTGCAGCATGATGGAGGCGCCCTTCACCGCCTCGGGCGTGGTGACGATAAGGAGCACATCGTCCATGTGCGCGGGGCGTTTGAAATCGATCTTCATCTGCCGCACCACGAAGGCGAAGCCCGGCGCCTCGGCGGCGGCCTGTTCGAACAGCGCGCGGTGATCGGCGCCGAGCAGGCGCAGGTAATTGGTGCGGCCGCGTTCCATGAAGCGCAGATAGCTGGCGTGGTAGACGACGCCGGAAAAATCGGTGTCCTCGTAATAAACGCGCACGGGCTGGTGATGCTTGCCGCCGTCAATGGCACCGTCGAGGAAGGTCATGGGTGACGGTCAGCCCGCTCTCGCGAGCGGCGCGGAAGGCTTGGGTATTTCCTCCTTCCACTCCTTGGCGGCCTCGATCCACGAGGAGATGGCCTCCTGCACATTCTTCAAGGCTTCTTCCGGCGTCTCTCCGTCCGATATGCAGCCGGGCAGATCAGGGACGGTGGCGAGATATCCGCCGCCATCGCTCTCCGCCAGCCGTTCAATATGAACTGCATATTCGAGTTTCATGACACATCTCCGTGGGCCTCAATATAGCGCACGAGCTTTTGAATGTAGACCGCCTTGATAGGCCGCCGGGCAGGGATCGTTAAAATCTCCCGGGCCGAGGGGTGTTTCAGATGGCAATGCGATGTTCCTTTGCCCGGACGGAACATGAGCCCGAATTCAGTACAAACATTTTCAACGTCGCGTATGCGCCAGTCGCCCGCAGGATTGCGCCGCATGCGCTCCAGCAGATCCGACGCCATCAGTCCCCCTCTTCCCCGAACAACCCGAACTGTCCTGGGTCGCGCGTGGGCTCGGCGAGGCCGAGATGCTTGAACGCTGCGCCGGTCAGCAGCCGCCCGCGCGGCGTGCGCTGGAGCAGGCCCTTCTGGATCAGATAGGGCTCGATGATGTCCTCGATGGCGTCGCGCGGCTCCGACAGGCCGGCCGCGATGGTTTCAACGCCCACGGGACCGCCGCCATAGTTCTCGGCGATCATGCGCAGATAACGCCGGTCCATGGCGTCGAGACCTGCTTCGTCGACTTCCAGCGCCTGCAAAGCCCTGTCGGCAATCTTGCGGTCGACCGCCTTGTCGCCGTCGACATGGGCGAAGTCGCGCACGCGCCGCAGCAGACGTCCGGCGATGCGCGGCGTGCCGCGGGCGCGCCTGGCGATCTCGTTGGCGCCGTCCGGCGTCATGCCGATGCCGAGCACGCGCGCGCCACGCGACACGATCAGTTCGAGCTCGGCCTCGGTATAGAAATTCAGCCGCACCGGAATGCCGAATCGGTCGCGCAGCGGATTGGTCAGCAGGCCGGCGCGGGTCGTCGCGCCGACGAGCGTGAACGGCGCCAGGTCGATCTTCACCGAGCGCGCCGCCGGCCCTTCTCCGATGATGAGATCGAGCTGGAAGTCTTCCATCGCCGGATAAAGGATCTCTTCCACCTGCGGGCTGAGCCGATGAATCTCGTCGATGAACAACACGTCGCGCGGCTCGAGATTGGTCAGCAGCGCCGCGAGATCGCCCGCTTTCGCAATCACCGGGCCGGAGGTGGCGCGGAAATTGACGCCGAGTTCACGCGACACGATCTGCGCCAGCGTGGTCTTCCCGAGACCCGGCGGGCCGACAAACAAGACATGGTCCAGCGCTTCCTGCCGCGCCTTGGCCGCCTCGATGAACACGCTGAGATTGGCGCGTGCTTTCTCTTGGCCGATGAATTCGCTTAGCCGTTGCGGCCGCAGCGAGGCGTCGACGTCGTCGTCGCGCTTTTCGCCGGCAACGATGCGCGGCTTGCTGCTCACGTCATGCCCCGGCGGTATTTGTTCGGCAGCAAATCGCCAATATGGGTCACGGTCGCGCCCTTGCTGCCGTTCGGCACGATGACACGCGCCTTGGCGTCGTAGTCGTGGATCAATTCGCGGCAGGCGCCGCACGGCGAGACCACGGCGACGTCGCCTTTCTCGCCGGGTTTGGGATGGCGCACGGCGACAATCGTGTCGATGCCCTTATCGCCGTCCTCGGTCAGCGCCCGGCCGATCGCCACCGCCTCCGCGCAGACCGCGCCGCGTCCGACATAGGCGTCGAGATTGACACCGGTCACCAACTTGCCGCCGCGCGTGCGCATGGCCGCGCCGACCTCCTGCCAGTCGTTGCGGTAACGGCTCTTGATCGCGGCGGTCGCCGCGTCGATCAATTCCTGGTCCTTGCCGGTCAACTTGCTCACTTCGCCAGTTCCTTCAGCCCCTGCCGGATCAACGTCTGCACATCGGCGGCGTCGCCCACCGTGCGCGCGGCGGCGGCAATGGCGGCGGCGGCCTGCGGCTGTGCGTAGCCGAGATTGACCAGCGCCGATACCGCATCCATGACCGGCCGCGGCGCCCGCTTTTCGTCCAGCGCACCTGCCAGATGCATGGCGCCGGCGTCGATATCGGCGAAAGCCGGCACCTTGTCCTTCAACTCGGTAACAATGCGTTCCGCCACCTTGGCGCCGACACCGGGCGAGCGCGAGACCGCCGCCTTGTCGCGCATGGCAATAGCGGTGCCCAGTTCTGCTACCGTCAGCGTGCTCAGAACCGCCAGCGCCACCTTGGCGCCGACGCCCTGCACCGTCTGCAGCAGGCGGAACCATTCGCGCTCGCTGTCGGCGGCAAATCCGAACAGCTTGATCTGGTCCTCGCGGACGTAAGTTTCAATCGACAGCATCGCCGGCTCGCCCGGTTGCGGCAGCGCGGTCAGCGTGCGCGCCGAGCAGTGCACCTGATAGCCGACGCCGCCGACATCGAGGATGACGAAGTCCGTGCCGAAACTGTCGACGAGGCCCTTGAGCTTGCCGATCATCGCGCCGCCACCTTCATCAGAATGCTGCTGCGGTGATGCGCATGACACACCGCGATCGCCAGCGCGTCGGCGGCGTCCTCCGATTGCGGATCGGCCTTCGGCAGCAGCACGCCGATCATCATGCGGATCTGCGCCTTCTCGCCATGGCCGGAACCGACGATCGTCTTCTTCACAAGATTGGGCGCGTATTCGGCCACGGAAAGGCCGGATCGCGCCGGCACCAGCATGGCGATGCCGCGCGCCTGGCCGAGCTTCAACGTCGAGGCGCCATTGCCGTTGACGAAGGTGTTCTCCACCGCCGCCTCCTGCGGCTGATAGCGCTCAATCACCGCGATCAACCCGTCGTGGATCGCCACCAGCCGCGGCCCGAGGCTGTCGCGCTCGCGGGTTTCGACCGAACCGCACGCGACGTAGATCAGCCGGTTGCCGTCGGCCTCGATCAGACCCCAGCCGGTGCGGCGGAGCCCCGGGTCGATGCCGAGAATGCGAATCGGTGGCCGTTGCATGGTCTTGTTGATAGCCCCCCTGCGGACGTGGGGCCAGAACTGCCAGAACGCAGGGGGACGGCTGGGGCGAAGGCTGCTATGCAGACCGGCCGCCGGACCCCTGCCATGCCTGAAGCATCCTTTTCTGCGCTATTTACCGCCGCCTTCGCCGACCCGCGGCTACCTTGGGCCATCGCCATTGCTGCGGTGTCCGGTCTGGTGCGCGGTTTCACCGGCTTCGGCTCGGCGCTGATCTACATGCCGCTGATTTCCGTGGTCTACGATCCGCGGCTGGCGGCGCCGACTCTGCTGATGATCGATTTTGTCTGCAGCCTGCCGTTCGCCATCAAGGCCATGCCGCATTGCAACTGGCGCGAGGTGACGCCGGTGTCTATTGCCGGCGCGCTGGCGCTGCCGGTCGGCGTGCTGGCGCTGGTGCTGGTCGACCCGCTGATCCTGCGCTGGGTCATCTCCGTGCTGGTCCTGGCCGCTTTGGTGACGCTGATCGTCGGCTGGCGATACAAGGGCCGACCGACGTTGGCCGCCTCGCTCGGTGTCGGCGCCATGGCCGGGCTCGGCGGCGGCGCGGTGCAGATCGGCGCCCCGCCGCTGCTGATCTTCTGGCTCGGCGGCGACAACAACGCCGCCACCGTGCGCGCCAACATCATGGTGTATTTCATCGTGCAGGGCGTGTTGTCCTCCGTCCTCTATATCTACACCGGCCTGTTTACGGCGGAGACGGTGGTGCTGTCGCTGCTGATGGGCATCCCGTTCGCGGTCGCGCTGGCCGCCGGCGCGTTCTGGTTTCACGGCAGCAGCGATCTGCTGTACCGCCGCGTTTCCTATGTGATCATCGCCCTCGCGGCGCTGGTCAGCCTGCCGCTGTTCGACGCTTTAAGGTGACTGGAATTCAATGACCCCCGGTATCGGTTTCGCGCTCGGCGCCATGATCTGTTTTGGCGCCGGCGATCTCATCTACAAGCGCGCGGCGGCGCTTGGCATCGAATCCCGCCAGTTCATCATGTTGCAATCGTGGGCGCTGTGTCCGGCGGTCACGCTCTATGCCTGGGCGACCGGCAATCTGCTCGTCACGCCGGCGGCCGTGTGGGGATCGCTGGCGGGCGTGTTCGCGCTGGTGGCGTTCTACAATTTCGCCCGCAGTTTGCAGGACGGCGCGATCAGCACCAACGCGCCGATCTTCCGGCTGAATTTCATGCTTACTGCCGCGCTCGCCATCGTCCTGCTCGGCGAAGCCGTGACTATCGCCAAGCTCGCCGCGTTGGCTTTGGCGCTGGTTGCGGTGTGGCTGCTGCTGGCCGAACCCGGCGCCGCACAGAAACGCCCGACGTGGACGTCGCTGACGCGGGTGCTGGTCGCCACCGCCGCCCTCGGCTTCGCCAACTTCTTCTACAAGATCGGCCTGATGGAAGGCGTGCTGCCGGAAACCATGCTGGCGGCGCAGGCGTGGGCGTTCTCTTCGATGGCGACGCTGTTCAGCTGGCTGCGCGAAGGGCGCTTTCGCATCACCCCCGGCGCCTGGCGCTATTCGACGCCGGCGGCGGTGGCGCTGGCCGGCGGCTTCCTGCTGCTGCTGCACGGCCTGGCCATCGGACCGGCCAGCGTGCTGGCGCCGGTGGCGCAACTGAGTTTCGTGTTCACGGCGCTGGCCGGCGCCATGCTGTTCCGGGAAAGCCTGAACGTCAGGAAACGGATCGGGTTGCTGGTCGCCGCAGCAGCGCTCGGGCTGTTCGCGATCGGCTGAAAGCTCAGGCGCTCAGCTTCTGCATCAGCGCTTCGGACACCTCGAAATTGGCATAGACGTTCTGCACGTCGTCATTGTCGTCGAGGGTCTCGATCAGCTTCAGCACCTTCTCGCCCGCCTCGTCGTCGAGCGCGACCGTGTTCTGCGGCTTCCACAGAAACGCCGCCTTGCGCGCCTCGCCGTATTTCGCTTCCAGCGCCTTGGCGACGTCGCGCAGCGTCTCCGTTGTGGTGAACACCTGATGTCCGTCGTCGGTCGACGCGACATCCTCTGCGCCGGCCTCGATCGCCGCCTCCAGCATGTCGTCGGCGCTCGCCACCTTGGCATCGTATTCGACGACGCCGATATGATCGAACATGAACGAAACCGCACCGGTCGTCGCCAGATTGCCGCCGGCCTTGGTGAAGATCGAGCGGACTTCGCCGGCGGTGCGGTTGTGGTTGTCGGTCAGCGCCTCGACAATCACGGCGATGCCGCCCGGCGCATAGCCTTCGTAGCGGATCTCGTCATAGTTCTCGGTCTCGGAACCGGACGCCTTCTTGATGGCGCGATCGATATTGTCCTTCGGCATGTTCTCGGCCCGCGCCGCCAGGATCGCCGCGCGCAGGCGCGGATTGAAGGCCGGATCGGGCATTCCGAGCTTGGCCGAGACCGTGATTTCGCGCGCCAGCTTGCCGAACACCTTGGAGCGGACTTTGTCCTGCTTCCCCTTGCGGTGCATGATGTTCTTGAACTGGGAATGACCGGCCATGGCACGCTCTGCGCTGCGATTGTTGAAAACCGGCGCGGTTATAGAATGAGACGGTCAGAAAATAAACTCTAACCCGTCAGGCGCTGGCCACGGCGACGTTGCGCAGCGCCGCCTCGATGCGCTCGCCGACCTTGGCGACGTTGCGGTGAACCCGCGTCTTGTAGCGGCGGACTGCATCGCGATCGACCAGGAAGAATTCCTGTTCCGGATAGCTGCGGCCGAAGACATCGATCAGCAGGCTGCGGAACGCGCCTGAGGTGATGCCCGGCATCTGCGCCGACGGCTGCTCGCCATAGGCCGCCATTTCCGCCGACGTCAGGGCGCACAGCAGCGGATGGAGGCGGGTCGAATAGACCATCTTGTGCTTCTGGATCAGCTTTATGGCGCGGTCGAGCGCATGGCTTTCGCGGATCTCGTCGATCACTTGCAGCGGCTCGTCCACGGTCGCCGTTGCCATCGGGAACTGGTCGATCAGCCAGTCGCCGAGATGGACGACATTGCCGCGACCACGGCCGTACATCAGCACGTCGTCCTCGCTGCGCGCGTACCAGGTGTCGAGACGGTCGAGCACGCGGTCGAGCGCCGGCCGCGGCAGCAGTTCGCGGTACTGGGTGCCGAAGATGCCGATGGAGGCCTTGGCGCGGCCAAGCAGGTCTATCACCTCGTCGCCGAGTAGCGGCTGGAACAGACCGGAGCCGACGCCGAGCACGACCAGATCGTATTGGCCGCGCGCTTGCGCGAGATTGTCGAAGCCCAGGTGATCGACCTCGGCCTCGCCCGGCAGCAGCGCATTGATCATGTGCGTGCCGAGCCGGTCGCCGAAATTGCCGTCATGGTTCGACAGCACCGCGACCCGGCAGGCCGCAACCGGATTGACCTTGTCGGTGCGTGTCAGCCGCATCAGGACGTCCGTGGCGCCGGCCGGCGCGGTGCATTCGATGCGGAAGCCGTAGCGGTCGAACAGCAGCGCCAGATCGTAAAAGCTCAGGTGATTGGCAAAGCCCCGCGCGGTCCGCTCCGGCTCGGCGCACAGATCGGTCGCGCAATAACTCAGCACGATATCGCGGTTGCCGAAGCGCAGGTCGGTGAAAAAGGTTTCCAGATCGGGAATGTATTCGAGCACGCCGAGCATGACGACGATGTCGGCGTCGGCGACCGCCTTGGCCGGAAATTCGCCGCTGAGCTCGGCGCTTTGATACCGGCACCCTGGCGGCAGCAGCGGCTCAAGCGCCGCACCGCCGCGGCGAAGATCGAACACGCGTGAGCCGCTGGCGATGAATTGCGCCGCCAGCTCGGCGCGGGCGTCGCGCTCCGGAGCCGATGCCGGTCGCATATCCTCGGGCGAGGAGTCGAACGCGAGATTGCCGCCGATGTGAGGGTTCATGCGCGCCGTGCCCATATCGCTGTGCCGGACACGTGCACAAGCCGGCGAATCATCATGGTCTACCGAATCACCGCGGTGAGTCGCGGTCAACCATTTCCGTCATGATGACTTGAGCGCTCAATCCCAGAACGCCGGCCGCGCCGGCTCCAGCACGCCGCCGATCCGCACGGCGGCGACCTTCGCCGCCAGCCCTGTCCTGTCGTCGGTCTCGACGGCGATGCCGCACAGCGTCGCCGGTCCGCTGGCCGGCTCGAACTTGCCGCCCGGCACCTTGCGCAGGAAGCGCGTCAGCGGCTCGTCCTTGTTCATACCGATCACCGAGTCGAAATCGCCGGTCATGCCGACATCGGTGACGAAGGCCGTGCGCCCCGCGAGGATGCGATGATCGGCGGTCGGCACATGGGTGTGCGTGCCGACGACCAGGCTGGCGCGGCCGTCGCAGAAATAGCCCATCGCCTGCTTCTCGCTCGAGGCCTCGCAATGCATGTCGACGATGACGGCATCGGCGGCATCGCCGAGCGGACAGGCGGAGAGTTCACGCTCGACCGCACCGAACGGATCGTCGAGCGGGTCCATGAACACACGGCCCATGGCGTTGACCACCAGCGCGCGTTTGCCATTCTTGGTGTCGATGAGCGCCGCGCCGCGGCCCGGCGTGCCCTTCGGATAATTGGCGGGACGGATCAGGCGCGGGGCGCGCTCAATGAACACCAGCGCCTCGCGCTGGTCCCAGGAATGATTGCCGAGCGTCACGGCATCGGCGCCGGCGTCGATCAGTTCGTGATAGATCGCCTCGGTGATGCCGAAACCGCCGGCCGCGTTCTCGCCGTTGATGACGACCAGATCGAGCTTCCAGGTGCTGACCAGTGTCGGCAAGCGCTCGGTGATGATGGCGCGGCCGCTGCGACCGACAATGTCACCGATAAAAAGAATGCGCATGCAATCTAGGACCCGCTGAAATCGATCATCTCGCGCTCCGTTAGCACGAAGTCGAGCCGCTCGTCGCGGTCCGTCGCCGGCACGTGGGCGATTTCCTGCGCGGCGAAGGCGATGCCGATGGCGACGACCTTCTTGCGGGCGCGCAACGCGCTGATGGTCATGTCGTAATAACCCGCGCCATAGCCGATGCGGTGGCCGGCGCGGTCGAACGCCGCCAGCGGCACGATCAGGATGTCCGGCGCGACTTCGGCGGCGTCCGGGAACGGTTCGCGGATGCCCCACTGCCCGGCTTTCAGCGGCGCACCGAACTGCCAGGCGCGCATGATCAGCGGCTGGCCACGCTTGGCGATGGCCGGCAGCGCGAGTTGCGCGCCGGCGTCGGAAAGTCGGCGCAATAGCGGGATTGGATTGATCTCGGTCTTCATCGCCGAAAAGCCGGCGACGATGGTCCCCGCACTGACCGGCACCGGCAGGCCGCGCATGGCGATGGTCTCGGCCGCAGTCTGACGCTCGGCTGCCGGCAGCGCATCGCGTCGCGCCAGAGCGGCGGCGCGGAGTTGGGCTTTGTCAGTAGAGGGGGCCGGCGCGGTCACCACGGTCTCCGTCATGCCCGGGCTTGTCCCGGGCATCCACGTCTTACCGTCGCAAATTCAGCAAGCAAGGCGTGGATGGCCGGGACAAGCCCGGCCATGACGACGGGATGATTGAGTGCGGAGCCGCAATGGCCGTCAGAGCGTGATCCCGGGAACCTACTGTTGTAGGTGGGCGCCATATGACCGAGCCCACGAGCCCGGCCAGGGACAGCTCCCGATGGGATCGTAAGGCCCCGGGGAATGTGTCTCCGACGCACCTCGCAGCCCCGCCCAGGCAATGTAGTCATTCACGGCGGCAAGCGCCATGCCTGCTGCTGCCTCTCCCCGTTCTCACGGGGAGAGGGCAAGAAGAGCGTCACCCGATCGCCACGCCGTTGCCGAGCGACTGGTTCAGCTTGCGGGTGATGCCTTCGAGCCGCTCGGCGGCCGAGTTGAAGGCGTTGACCACCGCAGCGGAGGCCGCGCGGGCGCGGTCGGAAGACACCACGCGCGCGTCCTGCAGCGCCGCTACTTCCTCCTCAAGCACGCGCATGCGGCGCGCCGATTCCGACAGTTCGTCCGCCAGCATCAGCCCGGCCATCACCGTCAGCCGCGTATCGCCGATCTCGCCGAACTTGGCGCGCAGGTCGATGATGCGCTGGTCGAGATCGTGCGCGAGCTTCTGCAGGTGCTCCTCCTGCCCGTCCTCGCAGGCGAGGCGGAACTGGCGTCCGGCGATGGTGGCGTTGACCTGGGCCATGGCTCCAACTCTGTTCAGACTTTATTCGTTGGCGTCCAGCACCGACCTGATCGACGCCATTGCCGTATCCAGCCGTTGCGCAACCTCGCGGTTGGTCGCTTCAAGCTTGCGCGACCGCGCCGTCTCGCCGTCGAGACTGGCGGCCAGGTTGCTGCGGTCGATGCCGAGGGCCTGCACCTGTTTGGCCAGCGCGTCCTCGGTACGGTCGGCTTCGCGGCGGCGCTCCACCGCGGCGTCAAGCGCGTCGAGCGCCAGTGCCAGACGCCGAACGGCCATATCGACTTCGCTCTGCTCGGTCATATCCCGGTTGCGCCCGCTATCATCACGTACCGCTAAAAACTCTTGCGACGGCAAAGATTTAGGCGAAGAACCTTACGTGTCTGGCGATGTCGAGGTCAACGCTCGGCGGACGGTTTACCCCGTTGTTTTATTGCGGCTGTTGACGGCGCGGCCGTGCCTGCCGCGTCGCATTGACTCAAGAGCCGCACATGCTATCCAGCCCCTAGAAACAGGCTTTTTCCATGACTTCAAACGCTTCCCCTGCCGCGCGCACCGCGCCACCGGCCTCCGCGACCGCTCACGCGGGTATGGCCAACGCCATTCGTGCGCTGGCGATGGATGCGGTGGAACAGGCCAAATCTGGTCATCCTGGCCTGCCGATGGGCGCCGCCGATGTGGCGACCGTGCTGTTCACGCAGTTCCTGAAATTCGATCCCACCGCGCCGGACTGGGCCGATCGCGACCGCTTCGTGCTGTCCGCCGGCCACGGCTCGATGCTGCTCTACGCGCTGCTCTATCTCACCGGTTTCGAGAGCGTGTCGCTCGACGAGATCAAGCGCTTCCGCCAGTCCGGCTCGAAGACGCCGGGCCACCCGGAAAATTTCATCACCACCGGCATCGAAACCACGACCGGCCCGCTCGGCCAGGGACTGGCGAACGCGGTCGGCATGGCGATCGCCGAACGTCACATGGCGGCCGTGTTCGGCGACGCCGTGGTCAACCACAAGATTTACGTGCTCGCCTCGGACGGCGACCTGATGGAAGGCATCAGCCACGAAGCCATCGCCATGGCCGGGCACCTGAAGCTGAACAAGCTGATCGTGCTGTTCGACGACAACGGCATTTCGATCGACGGCGCGCTGTCGCTGTCGGACTCGGTCGACCAGGTGAAGCGGTTCGAGGCCTGCGGCTGGAATTCCTGGCGCATCGACGGCCACGACCCGGCCGCCATCGCCGCGGCGCTGGAAAAGGCGCAGTCGTCCGACAAGCCGGTGATGATCGCCTGCAAGACCACGATCGGATATGGCTCGCCGGCCAAGGCCGGCAAGTCGTCGTCGCACGGCTCCCCGCTCGGCGCCGACGAAATCAAGGCGACGCGCGCCGCGCTCGGCTGGTCGCATGCGCCGTTCGAGATTCCGGCCGACATCCTGGCCGGCTGGCGCAAGGCCGGCGAACGCTCCAAGGCGGCGCATGCCGGCTGGGCCAAGGCGCTGGCCGCGCTCGACGCGGACAAGCGCGTCGAGTTCGAACGCCGCATGAAAGGCGACCTGCCGGCTCAGGCGTTGAGCGACGCCGTCGCCAAGCTGAAGCAGACGCTGGCCGAGACGCCGAAGGATATCGCCTCGCGCACCGCCTCGGAATTCGCACTGGAGTTCCTGGTGCCGGCGGTGCCGGAAATGATCGGCGGCTCGGCCGACCTCACCGGTTCGAACAACACGCGCACCAAGTCGATGCAGGCGATCAACGCCGCCGACTTCGCCGGCCGCTTCATCCATTACGGCATCCGCGAACACGGCATGGCGGCGGCCATGAACGGCATGGTGCTGCATGGCGGGATCATCCCCTATTCCGGCACTTTCCTGGTGTTCTCGGATTACTCGCGCCCCTCCATCCGCCTCGCGGCGCTGATGGGCGAGCGCGTCATCCACGTGCTGACGCACGACTCCATCGGCCTCGGCGAAGACGGGCCGACGCATCAGCCGGTCGAGCATCTGGCCGCTCTGCGCGCCATCCCCAATCTCCTGGTGTTCCGCCCGGCCGATGCGGTCGAAACCGCCGAGTGCTGGGAACTGGCGCTGCGGGCGAAGGACCGGCCGAGCGTGCTGGCGCTGACGCGGCAGAACCTGCCGCAACTGCGCAACCGCTACGATGCCGACAACATCTGCGCCCACGGCGCCTACGAGATCGCCGGCCCCGATGGCGACGCAGAGGTCTCTATCTTTGCCACCGGCTCGGAAGTTTCGCTCGCGGTCGATGCCGCCAAGCTGCTCGCCGACAAGGGCGTCGCCGCCCGCGTCGTCTCGGTGCCGAGTTTCGAGCTGTTCGCCGAGCAACCGGACGATGTGCGCCGGGCCGTGATCGGCAGCCCCAAGGTCCGCATCGGCGTCGAAGCCGCGGTGCGGCAGGGCTGGGACGCCATCATCGGCGCCGACGGCATCTTCGTCGGCATGAATTCGTTCGGTGCCAGCGCGCCCTATAAGGAACTCTACAAGAAATTCGGCATTACCGCCGAAGCAGTTGCGGATGCGGCGCTGAAAAAGCTCGGGAAGTAACTATATCCGGCGTCAGCGTCCGCCCAGGCGGGCGAGCCAGTGCACAACGCCCTGTTTTCTGGCATGTGTCGCCGATGCAGTGTGAAATGAGACCGGGAGCTATTTGAAATGACAGTCCGCGTTGCCATCAACGGGTTCGGCCGTATCGGCCGCAATGTTCTCCGCGCCATCGCCGAATCCGGCCGCACCGACATCGAAGTGGTCGGCATCAACGATCTGGGCCCGGTCGAGACCAACGCCCACCTGCTGCGCTTCGACAGCGTGCATGGCCGCTTCCCCGGCACCGTCACCGTCAAGGGCGACACGATCAGCGTCGGCAACGGCGCCATCAAGGTGACTGCCATCAAGGACCCGACCACGCTGCCGTGGAAGGACCTCGGCGTCGATATCGCGCTGGAATGCACCGGCATTTTCACCGCCAAGGACAAGGCGTCGATGCATTTGACCGCGGGCGCCAAGCGCGTGCTGGTCTCGGCGCCGGCCGAAGGCGCCGACCTCACCGTGGTGTACGGCGTCAACCACGACAAGCTGACCAAGGATCACAAGATCGTCTCCAACGCCTCCTGCACCACCAACTGCCTGGCGCCGGTCGCGCAGGTGCTGAACGAAGCCATCGGTATCCAGCACGGCTTCATGACGACGATCCACTCCTACACCGGCGATCAGCCGACGCTCGACACCATGCACAAGGATCTCTACCGCGGCCGCGCTGCTGCGCTGTCGATGATCCCGACCTCGACCGGCGCTGCCAAGGCGGTCGGCCTGGTGCTGCCCGAACTGAACGGCAAGCTCGATGGCGTCGCCATCCGCGTGCCGACGCCGAACGTCTCGGTGGTCGACTTCAAGTTCGTCGCCAAGAAGGCGACCAGCAAGGACGAGGTCAACGCCGCCATCAAGCGCGCCGCCGAGCAGCAGCTCAAGGGCATCCTCGGCTACACTAACGAGCCGAATGTCTCCATCGACTTCAACCACGACCCGCACTCGTCGGTCTTCCACATGGACCAGACCAAGGTGCTCGACGGCACGCTGGTGCGCGTCATGTCGTGGTACGATAACGAGTGGGGCTTCTCCAACCGCATGTCCGACACCGCGGTGGCGATGGGCAAACTGATCTGACTTCATCCGTCATCCTGAGGTGCGCGCTCTTGCGCGCCTCGAAGGATGACGGGCACGGGCTATCATCCTTCGAGGCTCGCGGCTGCGCGGCTCGCACCTCAGGATGACGAGAGAGACTGTCGCATGGCAAACTTCCGCACCCTCGATCACGCCGACCTGAAGGGCAAACGCGTCCTGGTGCGCGTCGACCTCAACGTTCCCGTCGAGAACGGTGTCGTTTCCGATGCCACCCGCATCGAGCGCATGGCGCCGGCCATCACCGAAATCGCCGCCAAGGGCGCCAAGGTGATCCTGCTGTCGCATTTCGGTCGGCCCAAGGGCCGCGATGCCAGCCAGTCGCTCAAGCCGGTCGCCGCCGAAGTGGCGCATATCCTCAAGCGCCCGGTGAAATTCGTCGACGATTGCATCGGCGAGACCGCCGAACGTGCGGTGGCGGCGATGAAGCCCGACGACATTCTCTGCCTCGAGAACACGCGCTTCTACCCCGGCGAGGAAAAGAACGATCCTGCTTTTGTCGCCGCGCTCGCCAAGCTCGGCGACATTTTCGTCAATGACGCCTTCTCGGTATCGCACCGTGCGCACGCCTCCACCGCCGGCCTTGCCCATGCGCTGCCGTCCTTCGCCGGACGCACGCTGCAGGCCGAACTCGAAGCCTTCGAGAAGGTGCTCGACAAGCCGGAGCGCCCGCTGACCGCCATCGTCGGCGGCGCCAAGATTTCGACCAAGCTCGATCTGCTCGGCAATCTGCTGGAGCGCGTCGACGTGCTGATCATCGGCGGCGCCATGGCCAACACGTTCCTGCTGGCGCTCAACAAGCGGATGGGCAAGTCGCTGGTCGAGCGCGACCTCGTTGATACCGCGCAGAAGATCATGGACCAGGGCAAGGCCGCCAAGCGCCAGATTCTGCTGCCGGTGGACGCCGTGGTTTCGGAGAAATTCGAGGCGCATGCCGCGTCCCGCGTCGTCGATATCGACAAGGTCGGCGACAAGGACATGATGCTGGATATCGGCCCGCGCAGCGTCGAACAGGTCGTCTCGGTGCTGGCGCGTTCAAAGACGCTGGTCTGGAACGGACCGTTTGGCGCCTTCGAGATGGAGCCGTTCGACAGCGGCACTGTCGCCGTGGCGGAAGCCGCCGCGGAACTGACCGAGGCCGGCGAGCTTGTTACCGTGGCCGGTGGCGGCGACACCGTGGCCGCGCTCAATGTCGCGGGCGTGGTCGACCGCCTGACCTACGTCTCGACCGCCGGCGGCGCCTTCCTCGAATGGCTGGAAGGCAAGCCCTTGCCCGGGGTCGAGGTGTTGCGGGTAAAGTGAGTTTTTGACGGTACCGGCTCGACGCCGCGCCGCCTGCGGCGCGCCCCGTCCGGGACACGGACGCATCCGAGGGAGAGAACGATGAATCTGGACGAATTGAACAAGGTCGCCCGCGCCATGGTGGCGCCCGGCAAGGGTATTCTTGCCGCCGACGAGTCGACCGGCACCATCAAGAAGCGCTTTGACGCCATCGGCACCGAAAATACCGAGGACAATCGCCGCGACTATCGCGAGATGATGTTCCGGACCACCGAGGCGATGAAGAACCACATCTCCGGCGTCATCCTCTATGACGAGACGATCTGGCAGAAGGCCAAGGACGGCACACCGCTGGTCGATCTCATCAAGCAGGCCGGCGCCATCCCCGGCATCAAGGTCGACGAAGGCACCAAGCCGCTGCCGAACTGCCCCGGTGAAGTCGTCACCGTCGGCCTCGACAAACTCGCCGACCGGCTGCCGAAGTATTACGCCCAGGGCGCGCGCTTCGCGAAGTGGCGCGCGGTGATCGATATCGGCGGCGGCAAGCCGAGCTTTGCCTGCCTCAGCGCCAATGCGCATGCGCTGGCGCGTTACGCCGCGCTCTGCCAGGACGCGCAGATCGTGCCGATCGTCGAGCCGGAGGTGCTGATGGACGGCGACCATGATATCGAGCAGTGCGAGATGGTGACCGAATGGGTGCTGAAGGAAACCTTCCAGCAGCTCTACTACCAGAAGGTCGCGCTGGAAGGCATCGTGCTCAAGCCGAACATGATTGTGCCGGGCAAGGGCAGCAAGTCACGCGCCAGCGTGCAGGATGTTGCCGAACGCACCGTCAAGGTTTTGAAGAATTGCGTGCCGGGCGCAGTGCCGGGCATCGCCTTCCTGTCCGGCGGTCAGTCGGACGAGGAAGCCACCGCGCATCTCGATGCCATGAACAAGATCGGCAACCTGCCGTGGGCGCTCACCTTCTCCTACGGCCGCGCCTTGCAGGCGGCGCCGCAGAAGGCGTGGGGCGGCAAATCGGAGAATTTGGCCGCGGGTCAGAGCGCCTTTACCCACCGCGCCAGGATGAACGGGCTGGCGGCCCTCGGCCAGTGGAAAGCCGACCTGGAAAAAAAGAAGGCGGCTTGATGCCACCTTCGACGTGCGCCATTGCGTGAAGAGCAAAAGCAAAAAAAGGCCGTCCCTTGCGGGGCGGCCTTTTTCTTTCGCATTTCGAAAATAGCGTTAGCAGTTCGAGCGGGTGACGGTTTTCGAACCGGTCAGGCCTTCCTTCTGCACCGTCCGGGTCGAACAATCGCCCGCGATGCCCGAACCGGTCGTCTCGACCGTGGTCTTCTTCTCGGTGCCGAGCAGGCCACCGCGCTCTTCCTTGACCGTGGTGGTGGTGGATGTCGCCGGGCGTTCGATCACGACGGCGGGCGCCCGCTCTTCCGGATGATGGTGGTCTGCGCATTCGCCGCCACGGCGCCGAAAGCCGTCGCGGCCAGCGCCAGAGTAATGACATTGAGCTTCATGGTCGCCTCCTGTTAAAAGCCATGCGCGACAACGCATTTCCCGCAACGATGTTCCTCTGCCTCCCCGTCATTCAAGGACACACACCGTGATCGATCTTTACACCTGGACCACGCCGAACGGCCGCAAGGCTTCCATCATGCTGGAGGAAGTCGGCCTGCCTTACACTGCGCATGCCATCGACATTTCGAAGGATGAACAGTTTGCGCCGGATTTTCTGAAGATCGCGCCGAACAATCGTATCCCCGCCATCGTCGACCGCGACACCGGCATGTCGCTGATGGAATCGGGCGCGATCCTGATCTATCTGGCCGACAAGACCGGCAAGCTGCTGCCGAAGTCCGGCAAGGAGCGCTATCAGGTCATCGAATGGCTGATGTGGCAGATGGGCGGCGCCGGTCCGATGCTCGGTCAGGTGCATCACTTCACGAAATATAATCCGGGCAAGTCGGCCTACGCCGAGGAGCGTTTCCTCAAGGAAGCGAACCGGCTGTACAAGGTGCTCAACACCCAGCTCGAAGGCCGCGACTTCGTCGCCGGCGACTACTCGATCGCCGACATCGCGATCTGGCCGTGGATCTCGCGCTTCGAGTGGCAGACAATCGACCTGAACCAGTACCCCAACGTCAAGCGCTGGTACACGACGATCGCAGCACGTCCGGCGGTGCAGCGCGGTTACAAGGTACCGAAGGACATGGGCGCGATCCCGATGCCCTAAGGCCGCATCGCACCGGTGACGCAAAAACAAAAAAGCCCCGGCTTGCGCCGGGGCTTTTTCACTTCAAGCGGTTACGGGCAGAACCAGACCGGACCGACCATGATGCAGCCGCGGCGATTCCAATCGCCCGGACGGCGATCGTACCGGCGATAGCCGCGCGGCGGCGAGCTGTACCGGCGGCCAGCGACGTAACGCTGCGCGCGACGCGGAGCGGCGTGACGGGGCGGTCCAGCGCGGCGCGGCGTGGCGCGGTGCTGCGGCTGGAAGAACTGGGCCTGAATGACCGGCGACTGAACGCCGGTATGGATGCCCTGAGCCGCGGGAGCGGCGCTGGCCGGTGACAGGCTGAAAATCGACAAAGCGAGAGCCGAGGCCAATAAACTGAGTTTCATGGAGTTGTCCTTGGTAAATGGAAGCACGAGTTAACCGCCGGATTGGAGTTCGGTTCCCTCGCGCTTGTTGTTAAGTGCCATAGCAGGGCACCCGCTTGTCATTGAACGCTCCAGCTCGCCCAGTCCTGCGCTGCTGGGAGATCTTCTGGCGATGCGGCGTTTGGTCCGCCCGCGAAAGGTGCTAGCGAGGCTGGAAAAGCGCCTGCGGCGCCTTGGCCGGCCGCTGATTCGTCGTCCGGTCAATTTTCCGCCCGATTGGGCTAGCATGCGGGGGAACCATGGCATCTCGTCCGAAACAGGCTGAACCGCGACCGGCGCCGCGTCTCTATTTGATGACGCCGCGCATCGACGACGTGACCGCATTCATCCCGACACTCGCGGCGGCGCTGGCGGCCGGCGATGTTGCCGCGGTGCTACTGCGCCTGGCCGAGGCCGATGAGCGCACGTTGATCAATCGCGCCAAGGCGATCGGCGAGACGGTGCAGACCGCCGGGGCCGCTCTCCTGCTCGACGGCGCGGTCGATCTGGTTGCCCGCGCCGGCGCCGACGGCGCGCACCTGAGCGGCATCGACGATTTTACCGGTGCACTCGAGCGTCTGAAGCCCGAGCGCATCGCCGGTGTCGGCAGTCTCGTGACACGGCATGATGCGATGACCGCGGCCGAAGCCGGCGCCGATTACCTGATGTTCGGCGACCCCGATCAGCACGGCGAGCGCCCTGACTTCGCCGCCATCGCCGAGCGCGTCACCTGGTGGGCCGAAGTGTTCGAGGCACCTTGCGTCGCATACGCCGCATCCATTGCCGAGATCGAACCGCTGGTGACCGGCGGCGCCGATTTCATCGCGCTCGGCGACTGGGTCTGGGGCGATCCGCAATCAGTCGCCGCCGCCATCGCCGAGGCCGCACAGCATATGCGCCTGCCGGAGACCGCGGTATGAGGCATGCGGCGCGCGTCCTGCTGACCGCTCTCGCGGTCGCCGCCTTCGGCACCGGGGCGTTCGCGCAGCAGCGCCCGCCGTTACCGAAGAGTGCGCCGCCTCCACCGCCGGCCGAAGCCGCGCCGCCGTCGATCGACCCCAATGCCGATCTGGCCTTCGGCGCCTACCAGCGCGGCTACTATCTGACGGCCTTCAAGGAGGCCTCCCGGCGCGCCGAGCAGAACGACACCGACGCCATGACCCTGCTCGGCGAGCTTTACGCGCAGGGGCTGGGAGTCGGCCGGGACGATGCCAAGGCCGCGGAGTGGTACCAGCGCGCCGCCGCCAATGGCGGCCGCGACGCCATGTTCGCGCTGGCGATGTTCAACTTCCAGGGCCGCACCGGACCGCGCAACAGCGAGGAGGCCGCCCGCCTGATGGCCGCCGCAGCCAAGCTCGGCCATGCCGCCGCCGCCTACAATCTCGGCCTGCTGTATCTCGAGGGCCAGCAGTTCCCGCAGGACTTCGCCCGTGCCGCTGAGCTGTTCAGAGCCGCCGCCGACGCCGGCAATCAGGAGGCGCAATACGCGCTCGGCACCCTGTACAAGGAAGGCCGTGGCGTGCCCAGGGACGCGACCCAGGCCATGGCCCTGATGGAGAAGGCCGCAATCGCCGGCAATCTGGACGCCATGGTCGAATTCGCTATCGCCCGCTTCAACGGTGACGGCACCGCCAAGGACGAATCCGCCGCCGCTCAGCTCTTTCTGCGGGCTGCCCGCCTTGGCAGCCCGATCGCGCAGAACCGGCTGGCGCGGATATTGATGGCCGGCCGCGGCATGCCCGCCGACGCCGCCGAGGCGGTCAAATGGCACTTCATTGCCCGTGCGGCCGGCGCCGGCGACCCGCAGTTGGAGGCCTTTGCCACCCAGCAGCCGGAAGCGGTGCGGGAGGCCGCCGAGGCCGCCGTCACGAAATGGCAGTCGACCGCGCAGTCGATGCAGCCTTGACGGCACGGCCCGGCACGGGCAGACCCCACGCTCCATGCAACACTCCGCCCTCCTCAATGTGATGATTGCCGCCGCCCGCAAGGCTGCGCGCGCGCTCAAACGCGATTTCGGCGAACTGGAGAAACTCCAGGTCTCGCTCAAGGGCCCGGCCAATTTCGTGTCCTCCGCCGACAAGCGCGCCGAGGAGACGATCTATGCCGAACTGTCCCGCGCCCGCCCCGGCTATGGTTTCCTCGGCGAGGAGGGCGGCAAGCGCGAAGGCGCCGACGGCAGCCACACCTGGATCGTCGACCCGCTCGACGGCACCACCAATTTCCTGCACGGCATTCCGCAATTCGCCATCTCGATCGCGCTCGCGCGCGAGGGCGCCGTGGTGGCCGGACTGATCTACAACCCGGCGATCGAGGAGCTTTTCGTCGCTGAAAAGGGCAAAGGTGCCTTCCTCAACGAGCAGCGCATCCGCGTTGCCGGCCGCAAGCATCTTGCCGAGTCGGTCATCGCCTGCGGTTTGCCGCATATCGGCCGCGGCAATCTCCCGCTGGCGCGCAAGGAAACCGGGGCTATCCAGGAAAGAGTCGCCGGGCTGCGCCGTTTCGGGGCCGCGGCGCTCGATCTGGCCTGGGTCGCGGCCGGCCGCCTCGATGGTTACTGGGAACGCGACATCAAGCCCTGGGACATGGCCGCCGGACTGATCCTGGTGCGCGAGGCCGGAGGCTATGTCAGCGACGCTGACGGCGGCGAGGATCCCTTGGCCACCGGCAATATCACCGCTGGCAATGAGGCAATTCTCAAGGAATTGCTTAAGGTCCTCAAGGACGCAGGCAAGTCCTGACAAAGACGCGCTTCGACGCGGCAGTGGTGTTGGCGCTCACCACTCCTCGACCGGCGGCTTGCTCTCGAGCACCTCGGCGATACGGGCGCGGGTCGCACGCGTGGTGTCGTCCGGCAGCGCATCGGCCGCAAAGAATCCGTGCGCAACGATTTCATAATTCGGCGCCGGCATCCCGTCCTGGCTGAAGTCGCGCACCACATAGACCGCAACGTGGTCGCGGCGTGACACCCGCGCATTGAAGAAGATGCCGTGCAGCCGCGGCGGGCCGGTCAGCACGATATTGCCTTCCTCGGCCAGTTCGCGCTCGAGCGCGGTGCGTATGGTTTCGCCGGTCTCGACGCCGCCCCCCGGCAGATGCCAGCCGTCGACGTAGGAGTGCTTGATCAGAAACACGCGGCCGTCGCCGTCGATCACGACGGCACGCGCGCCCAGCGTCGCCCCGCGGGCGAAGCGCCAGTAGAAATGGAAGGCCGGCCGGACCAGGGGCTCGATCATGCGGCGGAGGGGGTGCAACGGCATGCCAACCCTTAGCCCGCCGCGAACGGCCTGTCAGGCCACCGGAATTCCCTTTCCAGCTTTTCGCACTTCCTTGTTTAGAACAATTCTAATATAAGAATTCTTGTCCCTTCGGCCATCACAAAAGGGCCTGCCGTGAAGCGATTTTCCGACCTCAGCGAGCAGGAAGTGCTCGCCCTTGCCATCACCAACGAGGAAGAAGACAGCCGCATTTATCGTGGCTTCGCCCAGGGCCTGCGGCAGACGTTTCCAGCATCGGCCAAAGTGTTCGACGAGATGGCCGAGGAGGAAGTGCAGCATCGCACCTGGCTGTTCGACCTCTACCGCCGGAAGTTCGGCGACTACCTGCCGCTGATCCGCCGCCAGGACGTCAAGGGCTTCATGCAGACCAGGCAGCCGCTGTGGCTGATGCACCCGCTCGCGCTCGACGAGGTCCGCAAATTCGCCGAGACCATGGAATTCGAGGCTGAGCGCTTCTACCGAAAGGCGGCCGAGACCTCGCGCGACGCCTCGGTGCGGCAACTGCTGATTCAACTGGCCGAAGCCGAGGCCGGCCACGAAACGCTGGCGCAGAAGCTCTCCCAGACCATCCTGACCAAAGGCGCGCGCGAGAAAGAGGACGAGACCGCGCGGCGCATGTTCCTGCTGCAATACGTCCAGCCCGGGCTGGTCGGACTCATGGACGGCTCGGTGTCGACGCTGGCGCCGTTGTTCGCGGCCGCCTTTGCCACCCACAGCACCTGGGAGACATTTCTGGTCGGCATGGCGGCTTCGGTCGGCGCCGGAATTTCGATGGGCTTTGCCGAGGCGCTGTCCGACGACGGTTCGCTGACCGGGCGCGGCACGCCTTGGCTGCGCGGCACCGTCAGCGGCGTCATGACCACGCTCGGCGGCGTCGGCCACACCTTACCCTATTTGATTCCCGACTTCTGGGCCGCCACCGTCGTCGCCATCATGGTGGTGGTCGTGGAACTCGCGGTCATTTCCTACATCCGCTACCGCTACATGGACACGCCGTTCCTGCAGGCAGCGTTCCAGATCGTGGTCGGCGGCACGCTGGTGTTCATCGCCGGCATATTGATCGGAAGCGCATAGCGGGTTACCCCCCGCGGATGTTCACCCTCGCCCACCTGTCCGACCCCCATATCGGCCCCCTGCCCAAACCGCGCTGGACCGACCTGATCGGCAAGCGCGTCACCGGCTATCTGAACTGGCAGCGCAAGCGGCGTTTCATCCACGAACCGGCGGTGCTGGCGGCGATCACCGAAGACGTGGTGCAGCAGGCGCCGAACCACGTCGCCGTCACCGGCGACCTGGTCAATATCGGGCTGGCGCCGGAATACCCACAGGCCCGCGACTGGCTGGAATATCTCGGTAACGTCCGTGACGTCAGCGTGGTCCCCGGCAATCACGACATCTATGTGCGCGCGGCCGCCGCATTCGCCGGGCGCCAGTGGGGCGCCTATATGAGCGACGACGCGGGCGTGGCTGGATTCCCCTATGTGCGACGGCGCGGCCCCATTGCGCTGATCGGCCTCTGTTCGGGCGTGCCGACCGCACCCTTCCTTGCCACCGGCTGGATCGGCACCAAACAGCTCACCGAGTTCGCCGCCGTGCTCAACCAGCTCAAGGACGAAAGCCTGTTTCGCGTGGTGCTGATCCATCACCCTCCGGTGAGCCGGACGGCGCGTCACAAGCATCTTCTCGACGTCCCGGTCCTGCTGCGAGTGCTGGCCGGGCTTGGCGCCGATCTGGTGCTGCACGGCCATGACCATGAGCACATGATCAACTGGCTTAACGGTCCGAACGGCAGCCGTATTCCCGCTGTCGGCGTGCCGTCGGCCTCGGCGGTGCCGGGTCGTGACAAGGATCCGGCCGCCTATCATCTCTACGCAATCGACGGGAAAAAGGGCGCGTGGCGCTGCGAACTGATCGCACGCGCGATGGGCGCCGACGGGCGGATTACCGAGCAGAAACGGATGGTGCTGGAGGAGTAGGCGGCGTTATGGCCAGGGGGCGTTCAGCAGCGCAAGCGCAACCAGCGCGCCGATGCCGACGACCAGGCCCAGGAAAAAGCTGCGCAACGCGCGAACACGGCCACGCCGCTGCTCCTGCTGCACCATCTTCTGCGCCGTGCCGTAACCGACCGCGGCGTCATCGGCCAGCGCGCGCTCCCGCTCGACCAGCCGGCGCGCGACATAGCGCGTCACGGCCTGCACCATCTCCGGGACCTCGTAGGTCTCCGCCAGGACGGTGCGGCCGTAGCGGGTATCCTGCACGAAACGGTACTGCCGCTTGTCGCGGCCCATCTCGATATGGGCGATGGCGTCGATCCACAGCCGCGGCACGTCGCCCCGGCTGAGGCCACGGTCGAACAAGTCGATCTCGGCGGGAATTTCCTTGAAGCGCGGATCAAGCGCTTCGTTCAGCAGATCGAGCCGCGCCACGTCGGCGTCGCGCAGATCGACCACCACGCCGGTGCGCTCGGCCGCCTCGATGCGCGCGTCGCGCACGGCATCCTTCAGCGCACTGGGCGCCTCGACAGCATCGGTCTTCTGGGTGCCACGTCCGAACATTGGTTAATTTTAGCAAGCCCGGGAGCGCGCGCAAAGGGAAAAAGCGTGGGTTTTCAAAGTCATTTATGGTTAACAACGTGGCAGTTTGGAACTAGCGGTAGGCCGCCATCCAGCCGAGACCGTCTTCGGTCCGGCCGCGGGGCCGGTATTCGCAGCCGATCCAGCCCCGATAGCCGAGCCGGTCGACCTCGCCAAACACAAATGGGTAGTTGATCTCGCCGTCATCCGGCTCGTGGCGCACCGGCACGCCGGCGCATTGCAAATGGCCAACCACCGGCAGGAACTGCTCCAACCGGGTCACCAGATCGCCGCTGACAATCTGCACGTGATAAAAATCGAACTGCATCTTCACGTTCGGCTTGCCGATCTTGGCGATGATGTCGGCGGCATGCGCGACGTGATTCAGGAAATAGTTCGGCCGGTCGCGCGGGTTGATCGGCTCCAGCAGCAGCGTCACGTCCTTGGCGGCGGCGAGATCGGCGGCGCGGGACAGGTTGGCGATGTAGGTGCGCTCAGCCGCCGGCCGCTGCTCGGGCGGCACCTTGCCCGCCAGACAATGGATGGCGCTGCCGCCGATGGCAGCGATGTAATCGAGTGCGCGGGCAAACAGCGCCTCCCAGTCGCGCTCGCGGCCCGGCACCGCGGCCAGTCCGAACGTGCCCTCGCCGTCGCCCGGCGGCGTGTTGACGCCGAGCATGGTCAGATTGTTGCGCTCGATCGCCGACCTCACATCGGCCGCCGGCACATCATAGGGAAACTGCAACTCGATTGCCTTGAAGCCGGACGCCGCCGCGGCGTCGATCCGCGTCAGCAGCGGACGATCGGTGAACAGGTAGCCGAGATTGGCGGCAAATTTCGGCATGAGGACCTCGATAATGATCGGTCGCGCAGCGGCGCGGGGCTCCTCCATAGCCGCCGCTTGTGCGCAACGCCAGTCGGTAAGCGTCATGTTCGGGGCCAGCGTACACATGAGACGGACGAGTCAGATGCGTTGCCAAGGCAACTTGCACCGGCGCAACCGTCCGGGTGACTGCTCGAAAAACCTCTCGATCGCTGCGACGAGCTTCTCGCGCAGCTCGAAGGCCAAACGCCTGCAGGCCAATCGCCTCAGGCCGCGCTCGGCCCCGCAGTACGGCCGCGAGCTTCACAGCAGGGAGGCAACGTCCCGGCCCGCCGCGTCATTGCTTGGCGCGCTAGCAGTTATTGAAGTACCGGGGGCACACGCGATAATAAATCTCACGCGCCTTTGCGGCGATGACGTCCGAGGCGCATTGATTCGATTTGCACCACTGCACGCTCGCCTCGGCTTCCCTCTTGGCTTCAGCCCTGGCGGCGGCTTTCGCTTGATCGACCTTGGCCTGGCACTGGGGGTTTCCCGGACAATTCTCTTTCGCTTTCTGCGCAGCGGCCTCGACCCTCTGGTAGACCCTGTTTTGCGCTGCCGTCCAGGCCTGATCCTTCTGGGCCTGCGTGGCGTTCGCCGCCTTGGCCTTCGCCGTATCAGCCGTGACGCCTTTTGCTGCCGCGGTATCCTTCACCTTCTGCTTTGCGGCCGCGGCATTCGACGACGGCGGCCGGTCGCGGGCTTCCAGCGGGGCGATCACGGCCGTCGCCGCTAACGATAAAGCAATAGTAAGCACGCCGAACGATCGAACCATCGTCATTCCCCCCTCTATTTCGAAGCCGGCTGGGGGCAGAATTCTACGATTTCGCTGTCACGCCATGGACCGTGATTGGGGCAAAGCCATTCACGGCCCGCCGCTCGCTCCGGTCGCGCGTACCGATGGTGTCCTGGCCCCCCGGCCCAGTCGTGTACGATACTGCGGGATCGAAAAGCCGTCCAGTTGTGGCCGGGGGGATCTGGTCCCGATCGACATGCCATCGCTCAAGATACGCGGGCCCAACCCCGGACACGAGCTACAGCCCGACAAACTCCTTGATCGCAGCGACGAACTTCTCCGGCTGCTCCAGCGGCGGGCAATGACCGCAGCCGGGCATCTCGACATATTTCGCGCCGGCGACCTTGTCGGCGATCTGCTTGTTCAGCGCCGGCGGCGTGGCCTGGTCGAGTTCGCCGCACACCACCAGCGTCGGCACCTCAAGTTTGGCCAGGTCGATGGTCAGGTCGGCCTCCTGCAGGATCTTGCAGGCGGCCTGAAACGCCTTCGGATCGATCCCCATCAGCACGCGCTTGCGCTCCTCGATCAGCGCGGGGTTGGCGGCGAGATGGTCCGGCGAGAACACGCGCCTGGCGGCAATCTCGGCGATGCTGCCGAGCCCGCCTTCGGCGACCTTGGCCGCCATCACCTCGAACTGCTTGCGGCCCTCGGGCGGAAAGCAGGCGGCGGCATCGCTCAAGACCAGCTTGGCGATGCGCTCGGGATGGGCGACCGCAAAGGCCAGCGCCACCGTACCGCCGAAACCGTTGCCGATCAGGATGGCGTCATTGCCGATCCCGAATTCCTGAAAGCCGTCTTCGATGGCGGCGATATAGGCATCCATCAGCGGCAGTAGCGTCGGCTCCGAGCCATGAAAGCCGGGCAGATTGAACAGCGTGACGCGATGCCGTGCCGAAAGCTGCGGCAGCACCGGGTCGAAGGCATGCCGGTCGGCCAGCAGCGAGTGCAGCACGACGATGTCGCGGCCCTTACCGGTGCGCACCGCGGTCAGCGCGCCATGGCCGGCGGTCAGTTGCTCGAATTGCATGGAATTGTCTCCGTGGTCCCTGACGATAACACGCGCCGCCGCAAGAGGTTCGTGCCCCCGCTGCGGTGCGGCACGCAGCCATAGCGCGCCCGAGCGCAATGGCAAAGTGCTGCTCCGCTGAGCCGGGGCTGTCCCGTTTTTCCGTCGGTGGAACGATCCCGAGTCTGCAGCTCATCACGCCGTGATGCGCTGCGCTCGGGACAAGACGCTACTTCTCTTCCCGCCAGATGCCGAGCGCTTCCTGCGCCGGCTTGTCGGAGATCGAGAACAGCACCGACTCTTCCGCCGGCTGGTGCTGGAAGTGCTTCCAGGCTGGCACCACGAACACGTCGTTGACGCCCCATTCGATCGGCTTGCCGTCGATGATGGTGGTGCCATGGCCTTCGGCGCAGCAGAAGATGGTGGCGTCGGTCGAGCGGTAGGGCTGACCCTTGAAGCCCTGCGGAAACAGCGCGAGGTGCGCGCCCATGGTCGGCAGCACCGGGCCGCCGTTGATCGGGTTGGCGTAGCGCACCCGCGCACCGAAACGCTTGTCGACGTCGCCGGTGTTCTTCAGCCGCTCCAGGATCGGCCGCATCTTGGCGTAGGGGTAGTTCACCACAGGGCTGCGGTTCTGCGTCACCGGCATGCCGTCCGGCAGTACGCCCGAAGCGAAGCGCTCGAACGAATCGCCGTCCTCGTGATTGGTGTTCTGCATCTTCTGGTCGAAGTGCTCGCCAAACGAGGTCTCGAAGTGGTTGACGATGTGCATGTCCAGCACGTCGAGCCACATCACCGGCTGCTTGCCGGGGTTGCCGTGGTCGTGCGGCGCCCAGTTGGCGGTGATGATGAAGTCGCCATGCTTCATCTGCGACCTCTCGCCTTCAACGGCGGTGTAGGCGCCCTCGCCTTCCAGCACGAAACGAATGGCCGAGGAAACGTGACGATGCACGTCGGCGATCTCGCCCGGCATGATCAACTGCACGCCGGCGAACAGCGTGTTGGTGGCGCGCGACTTGCCCGGCAGACCGGGGTTCTCCAGCACGAGGACGCGGCGCTCGGCCTCCTCGGCGCTGATGACTTCGCCGGCTTCCAGGATCATCTTCTTGACGTCGGCGAACTTCCACACCGTCGGCTGCACAGCGGTCTTGGGCTCCGGCGTCACCAGGCCCTTCAACACTTCCCACAGCGGGGTCATGTGATACTTGGCGATCTTGTCGTAATAGGCCTGCCGGGACGCCTGAATGTTGTGCTTCGAGCCCGGGGCGACGTCGGGGGTGGCGGTGGCGACAGCCATGGGAACGCTCCTTGGATCGTGTTTCTGGGTATTAGTTAGATTTGCAACTAGTATACCCCACTTCGCCGCCGACTGAAACAGCGAGCGTCTCTGTAACTAATTTGCAGAATCTAGTTGTTGACCGAGCCGCCATCGACCACCAGCGACTGGCCGGTGACAAAATCGCTGTCGCTGGAGGCCAGAAAGACCAGCGCCCCGAGCAGATCTTCCGGATAGCCGTCGCGCTTGAAGGCGCGGCTGTTGCGCACAGGCACGCGCTCGTCCGCGACATGGGCGCTGTTCTCGAGGCCGGTGTCGCTGAGGATATAGCCGGGCGACAGCGAGTTGACGGCAATGCCGAATTCACCCAGTTCGCGCGACAACGCCCGCGTGAAGGCGAGCACAGCCCCCTTGGACGTGACGTACGGCAGCATGCGCGGCACCCCCTTGTACGGAGCGCCGGAGGCGATGTTGATGATCTTGCCGCTGCGGCGCTCGATCATGTGCGGGGCGACATGACGCACCATCAGATACGGCCCACGCACATTGATGGCCATCACCCTGTCCCACGTTGCCGTGTCCCACTCCGTAAAGGCGCGTGGGGTCAGCTTGGAATAGAGCGCGGCGTTGTTGACCAGGATGTCGATCTGGCCGAACCGCGCCACGGTCTGGCTCACCAGGTCCTTGACCGCCGCCTCGTCGCCAACATCGAACGCTGCGCCCGCCGCTGCGTCGGCGCCATATTTGGCGGAAATTTCCGCCGCAGCTTCCGGGGCGTGCTCGATGTCGGCGACCATCACGTGCGCGCCCTGCGCCGCCAGCGCTTCCGAATAATGTCGTCCGATGCCCCTGGCACCGCCGGTGACGATCGCGGTTTTTCCTGCGAGGCGGTTCATGCGGCTGTCTCTCCCCGTTTTATGCGCTAAGGGTATAAACAGAGGGCCGCTGCCACAAGGCGGGCCCGGAGGAGACCAACGATGGCGAAAAGCCACGCCGACGACCACCTCGCCATCCGCGCCATCATCGAGAACTGGGTACTGTGGCGCGATGCCCGCCAGTGGGACCGCTTCCGCACGCTGTGGCACAAGGACGCGGCGATGTGGGCGACCTGGTTTCAGGGCTCGGCCGAGGACTTCATCCAGGTCAGCCAGGACGGCTTCGACAAGGGCGTACGCATTTTCCACATGCTCGGCGGCAGCACCATCGATATCAAGGACAAGCGCGCCATCGCCCAGACCAAACTGTCGATCGCGCAGCGCGCCATGGTCGAAGGCGTCGAATGCGACGTCACCTGCTACGGCCGCGCCTATGACTTCATGGAAAAGCGCAAAGGCACTTGGGGCATCGCGCTGCGCCGGCACATCTACGAGAAGGACCGGCTCGATCCGGTCACACCGGGCAAGACGCCCAAGCTCGACAGGAAGCGGCTGGCCGCCTTTCCCGACGGCTACCGTCACCTGGCGTACCTGCAGAGCCAGATCGGCTACACCGTGAAAGCCGATCTGCCCGGCATCGAGGGGCCGGCCCTCGACGCGCTGTACGCACAAGGCGCGGCTTGGCTCAAGGGCCGCGAACTGTAACCAGGCTGGGGAGCCGCCATGTCATTGGCCGACAAATTCAATCTGCTTGAGCCGTTCAACCTGCTGCGCATCACCTGCGCGCTGTTCTTCATTCCACACATCATCGCCAAGGTCACCGTGCCGCAGGCGCTGCAGTTCTATGTCGATGTCGGCTTCCGGCCGCCGGCGTTCTGGATGTATCTGGCCGGCGCGATCGAACTGGTTTTGATCGTCACGCTGTTTTTCGATATCTACACGGCGTTCTTCGGCGTCATCGGCTTCATTCACCTGCTGGTCGCCGCCGCCGCCACCTACAAGATGTCCCGGAAATGGATCTGGGTCATCGGCGGCATCGAATTCTGCGTGTTCTGGGCAATCTGCTGCCTGGTACTCGCGCTGCACGCCTATCAAGTCTCCGGCTTCTCTCCGTCCTGAAAGGAAATCCGATTATGGCCAGTGCCCTGTTTTCGCCGATCACCATGCGCGGCCTTACGCTGCCCAACCGCGTCGTCGTGTCGCCGATGTGCCAGTACAATTCGACCGACGGCTCGGCCAATGACTGGCACCTGATGCACCTCGGTCAGTTCTCGCTCGGCGCCGCGGCGCTGGTGATGACGGAAATGACCAACGTCAATGCCACCGGCCGCATCACCCATAAATGCGCCGGGCTTTATTCCGACGACAATGAAAAGGCGATGAAGCGCGTCATCGACTTCTGCAAGCAGTACGGCATCGCCAAACAGGGCCTGCAGGTCGGTCACGCCGGCCGCAAAGGCTCGACCGCGCCGCCGGCCGTCGGCGGCAAGCCGCTGAAGGCCGAAGAAGGCGCCTGGGAGACGCTGGCGCCGTCGGCGATTCCGTTCGGCCCCGACTGGCACATCCCTCGCGCCATGACCCAGGACGAGATGAAGGCGACCCTCAAGGACTATGTCGCGACCGTGCAGCGCGCCGAACGCGTCGGCTACGACCTTCTCGAAATGCACGGCGGCCACGGCTACCTGATCCACCAGTTCCTGTCGCCGCTGTCGAACCAGCGCACCGACGAATATGGCGGCAGTCTTGAGAAGCGCATGCGCTATCCGCTTGAGGTGTTCGAGGCGATGCGCAAGACCTGGCCGGCGGACAAGCCGCTCGGCATCCGCGTCTCGGCGGTCGACTGGGTCGAGGGCGGCACCACCATCGAGGATACCGTGGCCTTCGCCCGCGAACTGAAAGGGCTCGGCTGCGATTACATGGACGTCTCGAGCGGCCAGCTCGACGCCCGCCAGCAGATCCCGTTCGCGCCCGGCTACAACGCGCCGTTCGCCGAACGCGTGCGCAAGGACACCGGCCTGCCGACCATGACGGTCGGTCTGATCACCGGCTACCAGCAGGCGGAGGATATCGTCGCGTCGGGCAAGGCCGATTTCATCTGCATCGGCCGCGGCGCCATGTGGGACCCGCGCTGGGCCTGGCATGCCGCCGAGGAGCTGGGCGCCGAGGCGCCGTACCCGCCGCGCACCATGCCGGCGCACCCGAAAATGCGGCCGCAGGTGTTTCCGAAGCGGGCAACCACCTGAGTCATGGCCGGGCTCACTTCACCTCTCCCCGCCTGCGGGGAGAGGTCGACGTCCGAGCGAAGCGAGGATGTCGGGTGAGGGGGCGCTGCGGCGAGGCTGAGCCTTAACCAAGGCCCCCTCACCCCGACCCTCTCCCCGCAAGCTGGAGAGGGAGAAGGGACTACGCCTTCACCCGCGGGATGAACTTGGCGAAGGCCGCCAGCTGCTGCTTGACGATGTCCTTGGTCGGCTGGTCGGTCAGGTCGCCGGTCTTCTCGTCGAATTTCTTGGCGGCGAAGTTCACGAAAACTTCCGGCTTGCCGAACATGATGGCCTCGATCGACACCAGCGCCATGCGCAAGTGATATTGCATGCGGCCGCCGCCCATCTGGCCGGTCGATGCCGATTGCAGCACCACCGGCTTGTCCTTGAACGGCACGTCCTTGAGCTTCGACACCCAGTCGATGGCGTTCTTGAGCGGGCCGGGAATCGACCAGTTGTATTCCGGCGACACGATGATGATGCCGTCGGCGGCGCGCAGCGCGTCGGCGAAGGCGGTCACCTCCGCCGGCACGCCGGCATTCTGGACGTCGGCGTTGTAGTGCGGGAAGCCGTCATAGGCCGACGCCGCGACGATGTTCATCTCCGCCGGCGCCAGCTCCGGCAATGCGCGCGCGAGCGACGCATTGTAGGAGCCCTTGCGCAACGAACCGCAGATCACCACCACGTTCAACTTGTCGGCCATGTCATTCCCTTTGCAATTCAAGCGTTGATGCTTCGCCGTCAGGCGCGGCTCACGCCTTCTCGTCGACCACCGGATTGCGCAGCACGCCGATGCCCTGGATCTCGACCTCGGCGGTGTCGCCGGCCTTCATCCAGATCGGCTCCGGCTTGCGCGCATGGCCGACGCCGGACGGCGTGCCGGTGAGCACGATGTCGCCTGGCTCCAGCGTCATGCCTTCGGTGAGATAGACCAGCGACTCGGCGACCGGGAACATCAGCAGGTCGGTGTTGGACGACTGCATGGTGGTGCCGTTCAGGCGCGTCTCGATCTTGAGACCCTTGCCGCCCTTCGGCAGTTCGTCGGCGGTGACCATCCACGGACCGAAGCTGCCGGTGCGGTCGAAGTTCTTGCCCATGCCCCACTGCGTGGTGTGGCGCTGGTATTCGCGGATCGAGCCTTCATTGGCGATGGCGTAACCGGCAACGCAGTCGGTGGCGTTGTCCATGGTGAGGTGCTTGGCGCGCTTGCCGATGATGACCACCATCTCGCCTTCGTAGTCGAACTGGATCGACTTCTGCGGCCGCTCGATCGGCGTCAGATGCGGCACCAGCGACGACGCCATGCGGAAGAAGATCGACTGAAATTTCGGGATGTTGTCCTTCTGCGGGCCTTCCTTGACGTGATCAAGGTAATTGAGGCCGAGGCAGATGATCTTGCCGGGCTTGGCCACCGGCAGCGCAAACTTCAGCCCGGCGAGCGGGCGGCGCGCCGTGGCCGGCGCCTTCTTGGCGAGGTCGGCAAGCGCACTCAGGTCGCCATTGGTCTGGCGCAGATAATCGCCGAGATCGCCCGGCACGCTGGCGTCGACCGCCTGGATATCGATGACGCTGTCGCCATCGACGACGCCGAGATGCACGCTGTTCTTGTCTTCAAAACTGACGATTTTCATTGACCCCTGCCTTGCTTGACGGCCCGTCCGGCGGGGGACGGGCGGGCAAGGCTTAGCGCAGCCGAGCGCGTTCGGAAAGGTCAGAAGGAGGCCCGCGTCACGGTCTCGCCGAGCTTGAAGGCCTGGATCGAAAAGAACTTGTCGGGATCGGTCCAGGCGCCCACCGGCAGCCAGCCGACGCCGCGCGCCAGCGCGCCCAGGGATTCGACGCTGTATTTGTAGGAATTTTCGGTGTGGATGGTTTCGCCGGCGCGGAAGTCAAAGCTCTCACCGGCCACCTTGACGCGCTGCCGCTTCAGACTCGCCAGGTGCATTTCGATGCGATGACGCTCGCGGTTGTAGAAGGCATGGTGCTCGAAGGTGTCGAGCTTGAAGTCGCCGCGCAGCTCGCGGTTGATGCGCACCAGCAGATTGAGGTTGAACCGCGCGGTCACGCCAGCCGCGTCGTTATAGGCGGCATTGAGCGTATCGGCCGGCTTGATCAGGTCGGCGCCGACGATCATCAGCGCGCCCTTGCCGAGGATTTGCGCGGCATTGCGCAGAAACGCCGCCGCCTCATGCGGCTCGAAATTGCCGATGGTCGAGCCGGGAAAGAAGCCGACGCGGACCGGCGCGGCCTTTGCCTCTTCCGGCAGTTCGAACGGCTTGGTGATGTCGGCGGTCACCGGCAGCACCTTGAGGCCGGGGAAGTCCGGGCGCAGGTCGATGGCTTCCTGCTCAATCATTTCGCCGCAGATATCGACAGGCACATAGGCGGCAAGCTTCGGCGCCGCCTTCAGCATGATGCGCGCCTTCTTGCTCGAACCGCTGCCGAACTCGACCAGTGCCGCACCTTCCGGAATGAGCTTGGCGAAGTCAGCGCCCTGCTCGCTCAGAATCCGCATCTCGCTGCGGGTCGGGTAGTATTCCGGCTGCTCGGTGATGCGCTCGAACAGCTGCGATCCCGCGCCGTCGTAGAAATACTTGGCCTGAATCCTCTTCGGGGTCGCGCCAAGGCCGGCCAGCACGTCGGTCTCGAACGACGAGACTTCCGCATCCGGCGGGCGGGGAGAACGTGCGAGTGCGACCATGACTGACCTTTGACTAGACGAATTCGGCGAGGCGCAGCGACGTGAACTGCCAGCGCGCCGGCGGTTGGAAGAAATTGCGGTAGCTGATCCGCTCGTGATGTTCCGGCGTCGCCAGCGACGACCCGCGCAGCACCATCTGGTTGATCATGAACTTGCCGTTGTACTCACCCAACGCACCTTCGGCAGCGCGGTAGCCCGGATAGGGCAGATAGGCACTGCGTGTCCATTGCCAAGCGGTGCCGAAAGCGTCGGCGAGCAGCCCTGCGCGCGCCGCAACCTCCCATTCCGCCTCGCTGGGCAGATGTTTTTCCGCAAAACGCGCGAAGGCCTCAGCTTCGTAATAGCTGACATGCAAAACAGGCGCGGCTGGATCGACCGGCTTGAGCCCACCCAGCGTCATGACGTTCCAGCCCGAATCGTCGCGCCGCCAGTAGCCAGGCGCCTGCCAGCCCTCGGCCTGCACCGTCGCCCAGCCGTCCGACAGCCACAGCGCCGGCGTCTCGTAGCCGCCGGCGTCGATGAACTCCAGCCACTCGGCATTGCTGACCAGATGGCGCGCGATCTTCACCTTCGGAATCAATTCGTCATGGCGCGGCAGTTCGTTGTCGAAACAATAGCCGTCGCCGTCGTGACCGATGGTCTGAATGCCGTGCGGAACGTCGACAAAGCCACGCGGTCCCGGCGCAGCGCCGGGCGCCTCCCACGTGGGATCATAAACCGGGTCGGTCGGGTTCTGCGCGAAGGCATGCAGGATGTCGGTCACCAGCAATTCCTGGTGCTGCTGCTCGTGATGCAGGCCGATCTCGAGAATATTGAACACATCGGCCACAGCGGATGCAGGCGCCGTGGCGATCAGCTTCTCCACACCCGCATCGACATGGGCACGATACGCGGTGACCTCGGCGCCGTTCGGACGGGTGATCAGGCCGCGCTGCGGCCGCGCGTGGCGCGGGCCGGCGGCGACGTAATAGGAGTTGAACAAAAACGGAAAGCGTTCGTCGAAAATCCGGTACGACGGATCGTTCGGCACCAGCAGGAACTGTTCGAAGAACCAGGTGACATGGGCGCGGTGCCACTTGGTCGGGCTGGCGTCCGCCATCGACTGGATGATCTGGTCCTCCGCCGACAGGTGCGACGCGCGGGATTGGGACTCGCCGCGGACGCGGCGAAACGCCGCCGTCCACTGAGCGCGAACGTCATCGAGGGAAGGATTGGGGATGGCGGCAGCGACCGGAACAACTGCGGTACGCGCCATGGAGAACCTCCGTCACATCAATTGACGTCAAAACAGTATGATCATCGATACACATACGAATATTGGAGGTAATTGTTCCACTGCCTCCCCCGCGGGGCAACCGGGAAACCCCGATTGCCCACGGTTTGACAGCATTGTGATGCGTAATGCCGCCCGTCAGGCGAGCAAACGCACCGAAGGTTCGCGCTCGAAGAAGCGCTGCTGCGCGGCGGCGACGAAGTCCTTGCCGAGACCGGTCACCCCGTCATCGGCAACCACGCCGGCCTTGTCGAGCAGCGGCTGGGACGCATCGTTGGCGCCGATCGCCTTCAGATGGCCGAACGCGTCCATCACAAACTGCACCGCCGCGCCTTCCGTCAGCAACATCTCGCAGCCCTTCGCCGACAGCACCACCGCCACGGCGTCAAACAGTTGCGACGGCGAACCGGCAAGCTGCCCGTCCGCCTTCAGAAGTGCGCCGCCCTTGACCTTGGCGCCGCCGACTTTCGGCGCCACCAGGAACACGGTGCCACCATCTTTCTCCACAGCGTTGCGCACCGCCTTGATCTCGGCCTCGTCGGAGCCGTCGGCGTAGAGAATCCCGACCTTACGTCCCTCCAGGGTCTTCTTCATCTTCTTCTGGATCGACAGCGCCGGCGAAGGATCGAGATCGATCACCTCTCGCCGCGCCTGCGCCTTCTTCGGCAGGTCGAGGTTCATGCCGTCGGCGACGCGCTTGGCGAGGTCCTCATCGACATTGCGCAGATTGGCGATCATGCGCGCCGGCACCTGCTCCAATCCGACCTTCGATAGTTCGAACACGAACGACGACGCGATATGCGCCTGCTCGTTTTCGGTCATCGACTTCCAGAACTGCCGCGCCTGGCTGTAGTGGTCGGCGAACAGCTCAGGGCGCACGCGCAACTTCTCGCCCTGCTCGTCCTCACCGGTTACTGCATTCGCCGTGACGAAGCCGGTCATCGGGCATTCGCGCGGGCCGCCTTCCTCGCCATGTGCCGTCAGGCTGTTCGGCTCGTAGTTGGCGCGGCCTTTGGGCACGTTCATCTGCATCTGGCCGTCGCGCTGGAAGTTCATGACCGGGCACTTTGGCGCATTGACCGGGATCTGGTGGAAGTTGGCGGTGCCGAGCCGCGATTTCTGGGTATCGAGATAGCTGAACAGCCGGCCCTGCAGCAGCGGATCGTTGGTGAAGTCGATGCCCGGCACAATATTGGCTGGGCAATAGGCGACCTGTTCGGTTTCGGCGAAGAAGTTATCCGGATTGCGGTCGAGCACCATGCGGCCGATCATGCGCAGCGGCACGACTTCCTCGGGGATGATCTTGGTCGGATCGAGCACGTCGTAGGGCAGCGAGTCGGCGAGCTTCTGGTCGAACGCCTGAATGCCCAGCTCCCATTCCGGGAACGCGCCCATGGCGATCGATTCCCACAGGTCGCGGCGGTGATAATCGTTGTCGGCGGCCTGAAGCTTCAGCGACTCATCCCACACCGTCGACTGGATGCCGAGCTTCGGCCGCCAGTGAAACTTGACGAAGGTCACCTTGCCCTTGGCATTGACCATCTGGAACGTATGAACCCCAAAGCCTTCGATCATGCGCAAGGACCGCGGGATGGTGCGGTCCGACATTGCCCACATCAGCATGTGGGTGGACTCCGGCATCAGCGACGCCCAGTCCCAAAACGTGTCATGCGCGCTGCCGGCCTGCGGGAAGGCGCGGTCGGCCTCCATCTTTACGGCGTGAACGAGGTCCGGAAACTTGATGGCGTCTTGGATGAAGAACACCGGAATGTTGTTACCGACCAGATCCCAGTTGCCTTCTTTGGTGTAGAACTTCACGGCGAAGCCGCGCACGTCGCGCGGCGTGTCCACCGAACCGGCGCCGCCGGCGACCGTCGAGAAGCGCGTGAACAGCGGCGTCTTCTCGCCGGGGCGCTGAAACAGGTCGGCCTTGGTGATGTCGGCCAGCGACTTGTAATTTTCGAAGTACCCGTGCGCGGCCGAGCCGCGGGCATGCACAATGCGCTCCGGGATGCGCTCGTGATCGAAGTGGAAGATTTTCTCGCGCAGCACGAAGTCTTCGAGCAGCGTCGGCCCGCGGGCGCCGGCTTTCAGTGAATTCTGGTTGTCGGAGACGCGGATGCCCTGGTTGGTGGTGAGGTGGGCTTCCGCAGTGTGCGGGCCCTTCTTCGGAATCTGCTGATGGGTTTCGCCGCCGTCACCGACCGCCGTCGCAAATTCCTCGGATTTGGCCATGTCTCGTTCCCGCCTGAAATAGAGTTACGTCCGGCGCGCCGGTGGCGGCGCCAGTCAGGGCGTAACGAACGCCAAAGGTGGGAGTTCCTTGAGAAGCCGGCTTTATCCTCGCTCACGCGGCGAGGAACGGCTCCATCACGGCCAGCAACGCCTCCGGACATTCCTCCGGTACGTAATGACCACAGGCCGGGATCACCGCGCCGGTAAGATTTGACGCCGCGGGAAACGAGGCGCGCATGGCCGCGCCCAAGCCGCCTTCGCCGCCGA
>JALHNV010000019.1 GCA_022843325.1 Pseudolabrys sp.
CGCGCGGTTCGCCATTGCGGCCCCGGCCGCGACCGCGGCCCCGCCGGCGGCGGCGCGTACCATCGCGCTCGCTGTCGCCATCGCTGCGGGCGCGGCCATTGACGGCCTCTTCGGGCGCGTCCTCGATCGTCTCGATATTGTCGTAAGACGCTGCCTGGGCTTCCTCGCCGTTCTCGGCTTCGTCGGCCGCGCCTTCCGCTTCCGCGGCGGCGTCGAGCACGTCCTCGTCGTTCTCGACTTCCGAAATCAGCATCGGCTGCGCGGTGGCCGCCAGCGCCTTGGCGGCTTCGACGGTGTGCACCTGTTCGCCGCGGTCGACCACGTAGGAGGTCTGCGCGTTGACGGTCTCGTCGGCGGCGATCGTGATGGTAATGCGGAAGCGTTCTTCCAGCGCGCGCAGATGGCCGCGCTTGTGGTTGAGCACATAGAGCGCAACTTCCGAGCGGGTACGCACGACCAGATTGTGGGTGGCGCCCTTGTTCAGCATTTCCTCGATGGCGCGCAACAACTGCAGCGAAACCGACGACACCGAACGGACGTGACCCGAACCGCCGCAGACAGGGCACTTCTCGGTCGAGCTCTCCAGCACCGAGGTGCGGATACGCTGGCGCGACATTTCCAGCAAGCCGAAATGCGAGATGCGACCGACCTGGATGCGGGCGCGGTCGTGCTTGAGCGCATCTTTCATGCGCCGCTCGACGGTGCGGTTGTTGCGGCCTTCATCCATGTCGATGAAATCGATGACGATGAGGCCGGCGAGATCGCGCAGGCGCAGTTGGCGCGCGACTTCGTCGGCGGCTTCGCAGTTTGTCTTGAGCGCGGTGTCCTCGATGTGGTGCTCGCGCGTGGCGCGGCCGGAGTTCACGTCGATCGCCACCAGCGCTTCGGTTTGGTTGATGACGATATAGCCGCCGGACTTGAGCTGCACGGTCGGCGAGAACATGGCGTCGAGCTGGCTCTCGATGCCGTAGCGCGTGAACAGCGGCGTCGAGTCCTTGTACAGCTTCACGTTCTTGGCGTGGCTCGGCATCAGCATGCGCATGAACTCGCGCGCTTCCTTGTAGCCCGCCTCGCCGGAGACGATGATCTCGTCGATCTCCTTGTTGTAGAGGTCGCGGATTGAACGCTTGGTCAGCGAGCCTTCTTCGTAGACCAGCTTCGGCGCCATCGATTTCAGCGTCAGGTCGCGCACGGTCTCCCAGAGGCGGAGCAGATATTCGAAGTCGCGCTTGACCTCGAGCTTGGTGCGGCTGGCGCCGGCGGTGCGCAGGATCACGCCCATGCCCTCCGGCACTTCGAGATCCTGGGCGATTTCCTTGAGCCGGCTGCGGTCTTCGCCGGAGGTGATCTTGCGGGAAATGCCGCCGCCGCGCGCGGTGTTGGGCATCAGCACCGAATAGCGGCCGGCGAGCGAGAGATAGGTCGTCAGCGCCGCGCCCTTGGAGCCGCGCTCTTCCTTGACCACCTGCACCAGCATTACCTGGCGGCGCTTGATGACCTCTTGAATCTTGTACTGGCGCGGGCGGATGCGCGCGGTGCGCTCCTGCGCTTCTTCCAGCGCGTCGGCGCCGCCGACGGACTCAACGTGCTCTTCTTCGTGGTGCTCGTCGGCGTGAGTGTCTGAATGCGCGTCGTCGTTCTGACCGTCGGCGGCCGCGGCATTCTGTTCGCCGCCGGCGCGCTGGTTGTCCTGCTCGCCGGTGTGGTGATCGTGTTCTTCGTCTTGATGTGCGTGGTCGCCGGCGTGCTCCGGCGCAGCGTCGGCTGTGGCCGGCTGCGAGTCGGCATTCTCGCTGTGATGCTCGGCATAGGCCGGCACGGCCTCGGCGGTCGCTTCGGTGGCAGGTACCTCGGCGGCCGCGCCGTTATTGTCGTCCGCAGCGTGATCGGGCGCCGGCGGCTCGTAGGCCGGCATCGCGGCCGCGCTCTCGGCGATCTGCTCGGCGCTGGGCTGGGCGGTCTGGTCGGCAGCCGCGTCGGCAGACATGTCGCCGGCGGGCAAGGCCGATGTTTCGGTCTCAGGGCCGGCGGCTTCATGCGGGGCTTGATCGTCCTGCGGCAGCGGATCGCTCTGCACGACGTTGCGGTCGCGTGGCCGGTCCGAGCCGGAGCGGCGGTGTCGGCTGCGGCCGCCACGGCCGCTGCGTCCGGAGGAGCGGTTGTCGGCATCGTCGTCGGCGGCGCGTTGCGCCCGCGCTTCCTCGGCGAGCAGCGCTTCGCGATCGGCGACGGGAATTTGATAGTAGTCGGGATGGATTTCCGAGAAGGCGAGAAAGCCGTGCCGGTTGCCGCCGTATTCGATGAAGGCCGCCTGCAGCGACGGCTCAACCCGGGTCACCTTGGCGAGATAGATGTTACCGCGAAGCTGTTTGCGGTTGGCGCTTTCGAAGTCGAACTCCTCGACCCGGTTGCCGCGCAGGACGACCACCCGGGTCTCCTCGGGGTGGGTCGCGTCGATCAGCATCTTGTCGGTCATTGGAAAGTCTCACTAAGGCAGACGACCCCGCGCGCTCGCGCAAATCAGACGGCGCAAGACGACGCAGTGGGGTGGTGGCCGGATGGGTGTGGAGGGAAAGGGACGCGTTTTCACGCGAAGGCGCGGCGGGGCCCGTCAAAAAACGCGCCGTCACGAAAGCTTCGCGAAAGCGGTGGACCTCGAATTGCCTTTGCTGCGATCTTGGCAGCATAAAATTGCGACCCGTAGCGCTGCGGCTGCGCCAGAAGAAGCGCCGCCGAGGTTTCTGTCGCTCACGATCAATGCGTGCGACCGAACGGGCCGCGCGCTGGTTCCGGATGTCCTTCACAAGGGCTTCGGCTTGGCTGCCGTCGCGTTCGCCACTCTTCCTCGAGGGGGCGACACAGGACTGGCGGGCCGGGGGCCCGAACGCGGCACAACCGGAACTCTTTTCACCGTGAGCACACCGTACATACGGCGCTAAACCCTTGATGGCAAGGGAAGCCTCACTACCCCATCAATATCCAGCAACAGCGGGCCTGCCACCGTCTTCCAGGCCGGGCTGCGCCAGCTGCCCCGGCTAATACCGGTGCCCCAAGGCGATTCTTCCGGTTCTCAGACTTGTATCTTTTGGCAGTATTACGTATATTTATGCCAATAGGGAGATAAGATGACGGCGCTGCCGGGAAACCTTATCGACAGCCCAACCTCCGGAATCGTCACCCAGTCCGAGGCGGCCGCTATGCTGCGCGCGGCGTTCAATCTGTTCCGGCTCTGGCAGCTCAGTGACCCCCAGGCCCGGGTCCTCCTCGGCCAGCCCAGTTCTTCAACCTTCTACCGCTGGAAGCGCGGCGACATCGCGACCGTGCCGTCCGACACGATCTGGCGGCTCGGCGACCTGATGGGTATCCACAAGGCGCTGCGCCATCTCTTCACCGAGCCGGAGCGAGGTTACGCCTGGGTGGCGCGGCCGAACGACGCCTTCGGCGGCAAGTCGGCGCTCGACCGCATGCTCGCCGGGGCGCCGAGCGATCTGACCGCGGTTCGCTCCTATCTCGACGCCGAGCGGGGCGGCTGGTGACGGCCATCGACTGGCCGGTCAGCCACCGGATTGTCCGCACCATCTATCCGCCCGTCTGGCTGTTCGACGACATCGCCGCGCCGGCCGACTGGGACCTGATCGCCAGCGCCGAGGCCAAGACCAATCCGCGGGTGCGCGACCAGATCGGCGACCTGTCGCTGGTGCCAGCGGCGAGGCGCGTGTCCGGCCCGACCGCCAGTCTGGTGATGGCGCCGTTCACCCATGCCTCGCGCGATCGCCCGGGCCGCTTTTCCGATGGCAGCTACGGGGTCTGGTATTGCGGCGACCGTTTCGAGGTGGCGCTGGCCGAGACCGCGCATCACTTTGCCCGCTTCATGGCCAGCACCCGCGAGTCGCCGGCCGACGCGCAGTACCGCGAATTGACGGCGTCTGTGTTCGGCGATCTGCATGACCTGCGCGGCGGTGGTTTCGACGATTGCCTCGCCCCCGACGACTGGCATGCGGGGCAGCGCCTTGGCGCGTCGTTATGGCGCGCGGGCGGCGACGGCCTGGTCTATCCGAGCGTGCGCTGGCCGGACGGGCAGGCGGCGGCGCTGTTCTGGCCGGACCGGGTGCGGCTTCCCGTCACCCAGGCGCGCACGCTGCAGTATCACTGGGACGGCACACACATGACCCGCTATTTCGTGATCGGAGAGGACGACTGGCGGGCGTGGCCGGCGGTCACCGCCTGATGGAACCGGGCGCTTTCAGCAACACCCGGCGGCTCAAGCGCAGCCGCCGCTCAACTTCCATTAACCGAAGCGGTCCCTAATGGAGTAAAAGAGCTGAAAGGGTCAGGATTCGTGACATTCCGCTCGCTCGCCATCGCCTGCGCTTTATTTGCCGTCGTGGCCACCGCCGGGAGCGCTGCGGCTGCGCCGGCTGAAGCGTTGCCGCAGGCGACCGGCGTCCGGGTTGGCGGCGACGACAAGCAGACCCGCTTTGTCGTCGATCTCAGCCAGAAGATTGGCCTGGCCGCGTTCACGCTGGCCGATCCGTACCGGGTGGTGATCGACCTGCCGCAACTGGCGTTTCATCTGCCGGCCGATTCCGGCGAGAAGGGCCGGGGGCTCATCAAGGCATTCCGCTACGGTCTGATCATGCAGGGTGGCTCGCGCATCGTGCTCGACACCAAGGGGCCGGTGAAGGTTGAACGGGTTTTCACCGTCGATGCCGCCGACGGCCAGCCGGCGCGTCTGGTCCTCGACCTCAGCCCGACCGATCGCACGGCCTTCCTGCGCACAATTGCACTGGACAACCGCAATGTGCGCGCCACCTCCGGCAAGGCCGCGGACGCCGCGCCGAAAGCACCCGGCGATACCCGGCCGCTGGTGGTGCTTGATCCTGGGCATGGCGGCATTGACATCGGCGCCAAGGCCGCCGGCGGCGAAATGGAAAAAGACGTGGTGTTGCAGTTCGCGCTGACGCTCCGTGACAAGATGACCGGCAGCGGCAAATTCCGCGTTGCGCTGACGCGCGAAGACGACACCTTCGTGCCGTTGTCGGAGCGGGTGCGCTTTGCGCGCGCCCAAGGCGCTGCGCTGTTCGTCTCGATTCACGCCGACTCCATCCCGCGCGGCGAAGGTCAGGCCGAAGGCGCCACCGTCTACACGCTGTCCGACAACGCGACCGATGCCGCGGCGGCGCGCCTGGCCGAAGCCGAGAACAAGGCCGACGTGATCGCCGGCGTCGATCTCACCGCCGAGCCGGACGATGTCGCCAACATTCTGGTCGATCTGGCGCAGCGCGAGACCAAGAACTTCTCGGGGCAGTTCGCCAAGCTGCTGGTGTCCGAACTCAAGGCGACCGCCAAGCTGCACAAGCACCCGCTGAAGTCGGCCGGCTTCAAGGTGCTGACGGCGCCGGACGTGCCGTCGGTGCTGGTGGAACTCGGCTTCATGTCGACCAAGGAAGATCTCAAGCAACTGACCTCCGCGGTCTGGCAGGCCCGCACCGCCGGGGCGCTGGCGCAGGCGATCGACAAGTATTTCGCGCCCCGCATGGCCGGGGCCGGGAGGAATTAAGTGCCGGTGACAACAGCCCAATGGCCTCAGTTTCAACATAAAAACGGGCGACCACAGACACTTGCCGGATTCTGGGGCGAGGACGATACCGGCTTCGCGCCGGTTAGCGGCGGGACCTTTTGCGAATGAAGATGTTGCTGCGCTTTATGGGCTTTCTGTTTGCGGCCGGCACCATCCTGTTCGTCGTCGGGGTGGCCGGTGCCGCCGGCTTGCTGTGGCATTATTCAAAGGACCTGCCGGACTATTCGCAGTTGCAGGATTACGAGCCGCCGGTGATGACCCGCGTGCACGCCTCCGACGGTTCGCTGGTCGGCGAATACGCCCGCGAGCGGCGCCTCTACATTCCGATCCAGGCGGTGCCGAAGCTGGTGATCAATGCCTTCCTCGCCGCCGAGGACAAGAATTTCTATGAACATGGCGGGCTGGATTTCACCGGCATTGCCCGCGCCGGCGTCAGTTATATCGAGAATTTCGGCTCCAACCGGCGGCCGCAGGGCGCCTCGACCATCACGCAACAGGTTGCCAAGAACTTCCTGTTGACGAACGAGGTCTCCTTCGCGCGCAAGATCAAGGAAGCGCTGCTGGCGCTGAAGATGGAGCGCACCTACAGCAAGGACAAGATCCTCGAGCTTTACCTGAACGAGATCTATCTCGGGCTCGGCGCCTACGGCATTGCCGCGGCGTCGCTGGTCTATTTCGACAAGTCGGTCAACGAACTGACCATTCCGGAAGTCGCCTTTCTGGCGGCGCTGCCGAAGGCGCCGAACAACTATCATCCGTTCCGCCAGCGCGAGCGCGGTCTCGAGCGCCGCAACTGGGTGCTCGACCGGATGCAAGATGTCGGATTCATCAAGGCGGCCGAGGCCGAACAGTACAAGCGCGGCCCGCTCGGCGTGACGCAGAAGCAGTCGACCGGCTCGATGTTCACGGCCGAGTATTTCGCCGAGGAAGTGCGCCGCGAACTGTATGAACGCTACGGCGAAAAGAAGCTTTACGAAGGCGGCCTGTCGGTACGCACCACGCTCGATACCAAGATGCAGGTGCAGGCGCGGCAGGCGCTGACCAATGCGCTGGTCAAGTTCGACGAAGCTCAGGGCTGGCGCGGGCCGGTCAGCAAGATCGATATTTCCGGCGACTGGGGCACCAAGATCGCCGAGGTCAAGGCGCTGAACGACGTGTCGCCGTGGCAACTGGCCGTCGTACTGGAGACCGGCGACCAGGCGGCGCGCATCGGCATTCAGCCCGGCCGCGAGCCGGGCGGTTTTCTCAGCAAGGACCGCGCCATCGGCATCCTGCCGCTTGATGGCATGAAGTGGGCGCGGGTGAGCGGCAAGGCGGTCGGCAAGGTCAACCAGGTGCTTAATCCGGGCGACGTGGTCTATGTCGCACCGGCCAAGGCCGAGGGCCAATACCGTCTGCACCAAGTGCCGGAAGTCTCCGGCGGCATGGTGGTTCAGGATCCGTTGACCGGCCGCGTCCTCGCCATGGTCGGCGGCTTCTCGTTCGATCAGAGCCAGTTCAACCGCGCCACCCAGGCGTTGCGCCAGCCCGGTTCATCGTTCAAGCCGCTGGTTTACGCCGCCGCGCTCGACAATGGCTATACGCCGTCGACCGTGGTGCTCGACGCGCCGCTGGAAATCGACCAGGGCGCCGGGCAGGCGTCCTGGAATCCGCAGAATTACGAGGGCAAATTCTACGGCCCCTCGACGCTGCGATTCGGCATCGAGCGCTCGCGCAACGTCATGACGGTGCGGCTGGCGCAGGATGTCGGCATGCCGCTGATCGGCGAATACGCCAAGCGCTTCGGCATCTACGACGAACTGCCGCCGTATCTGTCGTTCTCGCTCGGCGCCGGCGAAACCACGCTGCTGCGGATGACGACGGCCTATTCGATGTTCAATAATGGCGGGCGCCGGGTCAAGGCGACGCTGGTCGACCGCATCCAGGATCGCTACGGCCACACCGTCTATCGTCACGACGAGCGCGAGTGCATCAACTGCTCCGCACCGAAGTGGGAAAACCAGCCCGAGCCGTCGCTGATCGACCGCCGCCAGCAGGTGATCGATCCGATGACCGCCTACCAGATCACCTCGATGATGGAAGGTGTCGTGCAGCGCGGCACCGCCACGGTTCTGCGCGAGGTCGGCAAGCCGATCGCCGGCAAGACCGGCACCACCAATGACGAGAAGGACGCCTGGTTCGTCGGCTTCACCGCCGATCTCGTGGTCGGCGTCTATATCGGCTACGACAAGCCCCGCCATCTCGGCCGCGGCGGCACCGGCGGCGGTCTGGCCGCGCCGATCGTCAGAGACTTCCTGAAGGTGGCGCTGGCCGACAAGCCGGCGGCGCCGTTCCGCGTTCCCCCTGGCATCAAGCTGATTCGTATCGACGCCCGCTCCGGCATGCGCGCCGGTCCCGGCACCGAACGTGCCATCCTCGAAGCCTTCAAGCCCGGCACCGCGCCGCCCGACAGCTACAACGTGGTCGGCTATGGCGGCGGCGATCCTGACGGCAGCCGCCCCTGGGGCCAAGGCGTATCGCCGGACGCAGGCCGTGCCGTGCGCTCCGGTACCGGCGGCCTTTACTAGTGACGCGTCCATGCCGAAAAACAGAAAGGCCCCGGCATGATCGCCGGGGCCTTTCACGTTTCGCATTCACCTGAAGCAAGAACTTAAACCGTTACCTTAAGCGGCCGATCACGCCGCCTTGGCGTTGACGGTGCCTTCGGCCAGCGCGGTCAGCTTGGCATCGGCGGCTTTTTCCTCATCAAGGTTTTGCTGGAGCAAGGCGGCGCAGTCGTTGCGGCCGAGCTGCTTGGCCCACGCGATCAGCGTCCCGTAGCGGGTGGTTTCGTAGTGTTCGACCGCCTGCGCCGCCGCGATCAGAGCGGCGTCGAGCACCATTTTGTCATCAACCTCGCCGGCCACCTCGTCGGCTTCTTCGAGAATGCCGTCGATGGCAGGGCAGTTGACACCGCTGATCTCGACGCCGTGCAGCTTGAACACCTGCTCAAGCCGCTTCACATGGTTTTTGGTCTCGACCAGATGCGACTGGAACCCCTGGCGCAGCCGTGTGTCCGTCGCCTTGTCGATCATGTCGGGGAGCGCCTTCACGATCTGGTTTTCGGCGTAATAGATGTCGCGCAGCGTGTGCACGAACAGGTCGTCGAGCGTCTTGATGTCTCTGGTGAACAGTCCCATGGCAAACCTCATTTGTTTGATTTGGCGGAGCGCGTTTGCTCCTGCGTGGTCAATGCCTGCTGCCCGCCCTTGTTCCTGAATTTGGGAGTTCCGGTGTTGCAGGCCGACCCGCGGCGCGAAATCGCGAGATAGAGGTTGCGATTGGAGTTCCGGGGCGTTAAATGCGGAACAATAAAGCGAATTGGATGTGAGAGATGCGCGCGGAAACTCAGAATCTCGTCGATGAGATCAAGCAGTCGGTAGGGCTGCTGAGGAGGCATCTTTGACGTCGATACCGCAACCCAGCGTCTCGCCGAACTGAACAAGGCGGCGGAAGATCCCAGCTTCTGGAACGACCAGTCGCGCGCGCAACGCACCATGCGCGAGCGCGATGCGCTGGAAGACCAGCTTAAGGCGATCGGCCGCGTCGAGCAGGACCTCGACGACCAACTGACGATGATCGAACTGGGTGAGGCCGAGAGCGACCCATCCACCGTCACCGACGCCGAAGCGGCGCTCAGAACCCTCAAGGCCGAAGTGCGCCGGCGCGAAATGGAAGCGCTGCTGTCCGGCGAGGCCGACGCCAACGACTGCTATCTTGAAGTCCATGCCGGCGCCGGCGGCACCGAGAGTCAGGACTGGGCCGGCATCCTCATGCGCATGTATGTGCGCTGGGCCGAGTCCAAGGGCTACAAAGTCGAGTGGCTGGAAGAGAGCGAAGGCGAGGGCGCCGGCATCAAGTCGGCGACCGTGCAGATCAAGGGGCACAACGCCTATGGCTGGCTGAAGAGCGAGAACGGCGTCCACCGTCTGGTGCGCATCTCGCCGTTCGACTCCAATGCGCGCCGCCATACGTCGTTCGCCAGCGTCGTGGTGTTCCCGGTGGTCGATGACCGCATCAAGATCGAGATCAACGAGAGCGACGTGCGCACCGACGTGATGCGGTCGGGCGGCGCCGGCGGCCAGCACGTCAACAAGACCGAGTCGGCGGTGCGTCTGACGCATATCCCCACCAACACCGTGGTGAAGTGCCAGCAGGACCGCTCGCAGCACCGCAACCGCGCGATGGCCTGGGACATGTTGCGCGCCAAGCTGTTCGAGGCCGAGGTCAAGAAGCGCGAGGACAAGGCGGCGGTCGACCAGGCCAACAAGACCGACATCGGCTGGGGCCACCAGATCCGCTCTTATGTGCTGCAGCCGTACCAGATGGTGAAGGACCTGCGCACCGGTGTATCGACTTCCGACACCGACGGCGTGCTCAACGGCGACCTCGATTTCTTCATGCAGGCGGCGCTGGCGCAAAAGGCTTTCGGCGGCGGGCCTGAGCAGGTCGACGACGTCGAGTAGGCCGCTATCTCTGAATTCGCTGCCCCGTCTCCGCCTGCCACGCCGCCAGCCAAGTGCGAAAGCGGTCGCCGTGTTCGGCAGCATCGCCGCGCAGTGCCGCGAACACCGGGCCTTCCACCGAGACCATCAGCACCGCATCGAGTCCCTTTGAGCGCTTGAGGGTGCTCAAAGCCTGCGCCGGCGTTTGCGCGATCGGGCCCGCGACGTTGAACGATGTGTTGACCGCACACTCGACACCAATGCGCCGGCCGAGTGCCTTCAGGTAAGCGTAGGTGAGGGGGTCGGCGGTCTCGCGCACGATCTGGATTCGGCCGGTGCCGTCGGCATGCACCACCGACGGGATGCGGACATGCGCCTCAGGCTTCGCCTGCGCGGTTAGCACCATGTAATTATAGGCATTGTAACCGGAGTCGCTGGCACCGTCCGACAGGTCGAATAACTGCCGCGCCGCCTCCAGCGTCAGCATCGGCGCCAGCGGCCGGATCGCCTCGCGGAATTTCACTTTGGCATTGAGATTGGCGCGGGTTTCCGGATTGCACGGATTGGCCAGGATGGAGCGGTGGCCGAGCGCCCGCGGCCCGGTTTCGGCCGCGCCTTGGTACAACGCAAAGATCGCATCCTGCGCCGTCATGAAGGCCATGAAATCGGACAATGCGGCGCGCCCTTCGGCGCTGTCGGCAGGCCTCAGTTCGACCGATTGAATGTCCGGGTTTTTGGCGAGCGCAGCGCGGATATCGGACTCCGCCGGCGGCAGGCCGCAATAGAACGCATGCTCGATCGGCGGCCCGATGCCGTGGCCGGCGAGGTAGGCGCCCATATAGGCGGCGCCGATCGGCACGCCGGCGTCGTTGGGAACCGGCGACACCCACAGATGCAGCCGGCCGTCGCGGTTGAGTTCGCGGCGGAAGTAGGCGGTGTCAAAGTGCTCGAGCAGCCGCATGTTGGCGAGCGCATTGAGGCCGACGCCGCCGGCGATCACCAGCCGTTCGCTGCCAGTCGATTTGATCAGGTGCGCGACGATGTGCATCAGCGCGTCCTCGAACACCATCTGCGTCGCCGCCGCCTTGTCGAGTCGCTCCTGCGTGGTCTCGGCGTGGGAGATGTCTTCGATGCGCAGCACCGCGTCCGGATTCCACATGTCCTTGGTGGCGATCGGTTCGCCGAGGATGCGCTTGAGCGCCGGCGTGTAAGGCTTGTTGACGAGGTCGCGCGGCCAGTTGGCGAGGTCGCGGTCAATGGCGATGCGGCCGTCCGGCAGCAACTGGATGATCGGCTTCAGCGCCTTGTAGAAACGATTGGTCTCGCGGTTGCCGTCGCCATAGGCGGTCGCGCCCATGTAGCGGCCTTCGCTCGACAGCCATGTCCAGCCGCCCTGCGTCGAGGACAGCACCGCGTAGAAAACTCCGAGCGAGTCGAACACGCTGTCGTTGCAGTACAGCTGCTGCATGCGACCGCCTTCGCACAGATACAAAGTGATGGCGCCGCGGTCGCCGAGGCCGTCGATCACCGCGACCATCGTCGGTTTGCCGTCCTGCGCAAAAGGAGATGAGGCGTAGGAGAACCAGGCGTGGTTGTCGTGATGCGGCGTCGCGATCAGCGGCACCGGTTCGCGTGCGGCAAGTTGCCGCGTGAGGCGGCGCGACACGCGCGAGCCGCGGTCGATGTCGCGCATGTTGAACAGCGGCGTGGTCTGCCCGAAGGCCATGCCGAGACTGGCCGGCATTTCGTCCAGCAGCGCGCGGATCATGGTCGCGCCGAACGCCGCATAATCCCAGGCGCTGAACCAGCCGTCGATATCGCCGGTCGTGAGACCGAGGCGGGCGAGGGCGGTCCGCAGATCGGCGATCGACTGCTCGGGATAGGCATTGGTGTGCTTCACGGCCGCGAAGCGTTCTTCTTCGTTGTTGAACAGCAGCCGCGGCCCGCGCTCGCGCGTGACGTCGATCAGCGCGACGCCGGTGTTGTGGGTGCCGGCTGCGGACAGGCCGGCAAGATACGCTGTCTCGCCGCGCTCGATCTTGGTCCTGATCGCGGCGATACGGGCGCGGGCAAAGTCGCTATCGGCACGATGGATGTGCCGCGCGCGGCAATAGCGATCGAACAGCGGCAGCGCGACGCGGAACCCGGCCGCGCCAAGCCAGGCATGGCGTGGCCGTAGTTGCATGGCGTCTCCCGGCGGAATCGCGCTCTGTGCCGGAGAGTCTTGTTACATGCAGGCTTGGATGGCAACCCGCGCTGCCTGCTTCAAATGTTCCCAAGCCTAAGGCCGGCGCGCAGGAACCGCTGCGGATTGACCGCCTCGTCGTTGATGCGGGTTTCGTAATGCAAATGCGGGCCGGTGGAGCGGCCGGTCGAACCGATGGTGCCGATGACCTGGCCGATGCGAACCTGCTGACCGACCTTGACGCCGATGCTGTGCAGGTGGGCGTAGCGCGTGGTGATGCCGTTGCCGTGGTTGATCTCGACCAGATTGCCGTAGCCGCCTTCGCGTCCGGCGGTGGTGACGCGGCCGTTCGCCGTTGCCTGGACCGGTTCGCCGGTATCGCCGCGAATGTCGAGGCCGCTGTGCAGCGCCGGCCGGCCAAGAAACGGGTCCATGCGCATGCCGAACGGCGAGCTCATGTCGAAGTCGCCTTTCACGGGGCGGCGCACCGGCACCGTGACCAGCGTTTGCGTATAGCGGCCGATCTGCGCGCGGCCGAAGTGAATGCGATAGAGCTGCCGTTCAAAGGCGCTGGCGCCCGATGATGGCGCCTTGACCGGGATGAAAGGGCCGCCGACGCCGCCCGACGCCTTGCCGATGTCGACGCCGAGATCGGCCAGCACGCTACGGATGTGGCGCGCCTTGGTATCGACCTGAACTTCCATGTCCGTCAGCGTCGCGGTTTGCTTGTTTTCGACCTTGTCGAGTGCTGCCGAGACGCGCGACAGAATGCCTTCCAGGCCGGCGCCGCTGCCGCGATCGGCGGTGCGGGCGGCGACTTGCAGGTCGCGCGATTCAAGCCGGGCCTCGCGGTCGGGCGGGGCGACGAATATGACCTTGTCGCTGATTGGCGAGGCCTTGGGTAACCGGGTGGCCGGCGCTTCGGTTAGCGGCGCCCGGTTTGGCCGGATCGAACCGGTGGTGATGGAGTCACCGGCCAGCGCTGCGGTTCGGGCTTCCAATTGCGCCTGCCGTTGCAGCAGCACGTTGAGCTTCTTCTCGAACTGCTCCTGGTCGAGCAACTGCCGGCTGGTGATGCGGTCGACCTGGCCGCGCAGTTCGGCGATGCGGTCCTCATAGGCGAACTGCATCTCGGCCTGGCGGCCGATCAGGCGCGTCAGCACATCCTCGCGGAAGGCAAAATAGCTGCCCGTGGCGATCGACCAGACGCCCATCACCACCAGCGTACCGACGACGATCCAGAATGCGACCGGGCCGATGCGAACCTGTCGTCCGGCATGACCCAGCGTGTAGTCTCCGGAGGCTTTCTGGGCGCGCTGGACGTGCCGCGACATGGCGGCGGCCGACTGCAGGCGCGGCTGCGCATAGCGCGGCGTCTGCTCGGTTCTGGCATGGTGTGAAGGTGACATCGACGAATCCCGGGCCGGGCGGCCGAGGGTTAAAAAGCCGGCGCCAGCCCACCGATAACAGTCGCATTAGGTTAAAATTTTAGTAATTCGGCGCCCGCGCAGTATGGGATTCTGCTGGAACTCCAGATGATTACAGGTCCCGCGCGGCCTCGAGGACGGCCTCGGCGTGACCCGCCACCTTGACCTTGGGCCACACCTTGGCGATCCGGCCGTCAGGGCCGATCAGAAATGTCTTGCGGATGACGCCCATGAATTTGCGCCCATACATCGATTTCTCCCCCCAAGCACCATAGGCTTCCAGCATTGCCTTCGACTCGTCGGCGCCGAGCGCGATGGTGAGCTTGTGTTTGGATTTGAACTTGTCCTGGGCGGCAATGGAATCGGCCGAGACGCCGAGAATGTCGGCCCCCGCCTTGGTAAAGTCAGCTTGAAGCCTGGAAAAGGCGATCGCCTCCGTGGTGCAGCCCGGGGTATCGGCCTTCGGGTAGAAGTAGAGGACAAGCTTGCGGCCTTTGAAGTCGTTCAGAGACACAGTCTTACCGCCGTCCCTTGCGAGACTGAACGCCGGCGCCTTTGCGCCTGCCTCGAGGTCCTGGGTTAAGCCCGCCATGTGCCTTCCTTTCGTCGTTTTCAACCGGTCAATGTCGGCCATGCCACTTGCGTCCTTGGGACGCAACGGGTTCCACAGAACCGAGTCAGGGGTCGTGCCGGGTGACGCGCCAGATTTGGGCCGGGGGCGCTTCGTGCGCCAGATGAAAGGCGCCCAAGCGGGATGACGGGCAAGCACAGCACCCATAGCCAGCATCCGGCCCACCATCCGCATGACGCGGACGAGGAGCCGCATCATCACCGTCGCCGCCATCCGGCGCTGCGTCAGGGCGTGTTCGGCTTCTTGCGCCGGCCCCTGATCCGGCGGCTGATCTTCGCCTCCGTTTTCTCGGTGGCGCTGGCCGCCATCGCCGCGACCGGCCTGTGGTGGCGGCTGTCGAGCGGGCCGATCGATCTCGACATGGCGACTCCTTGGCTGAAATCGGCGATCGAGGAGAATTTCGCCGGTACGCACAGCGTCGTCGTCGGCGGAAGCCAGCTCGAACGCGACGAGAAGGGCCGCACCTCATTGCGGATGCGCGACATCGTGGTGCGCGATGCCGACGGCACCGTGGTGGCGAGCGCGCCGAAAGCGGAAGTTGGCATTTCCGTTCTTGGCCTGCTGGGCGGGCGTATGCGGGCGCAGAGCATCAATCTGGTCGGCGCCGAGATGTCGGTCCGGATCGAAACCGACGGCCAGGTCACGGTCTTTGCCGGTGCCGACAAGCGGCCGATCGCCACCGCGACGCGGATTGCCCCGGCACGGCCGGCCGACGCGGTGGAGCCGGTCACGCCGCAGACCAAGATGCGCGAGGGCTTCGATAACGTGGCCGGCGTTCTGACCTGGCTCGACGGCGTCGGCGCCAGCGGTCTTGACGGCCATGAATTGCACGAGCTTGGCCTGAAGAATGGCAGCCTGACGGTCGACGACCAGCGCAACGGCAAGCGCTGGATGTTCGATCGTATCAACCTGACGCTGACGCGGCCGGCTACCGGCGGCGTGATCTTCCGCATCGAGTCCGATAATCCCGAGCGCCCCTGGCAACTGAGCGCAGCGATGCGTCCGCTCAGCGACGGCATCCGCGCCATCGGCATCGAGGCCCGCAAGCTGGCCACCCGCGATATTCTGCTGGCGATGCGTCTCGACGAAGGCACCGTCGACGTGGACTTGCCGCTGTCTGCCACGGTGCGGGCCGAGGTTCTGTCGGACGGAACGCCACGAACGGTGCAAGGCCACCTGATTGCAGAGCAGGGCAGCGTTACCGACCGCAGCAACGACAAATTGACCATCCCGATCGGCGGGGCCGATGTCCGCTTTAACTGGGATGCCCAGCGCCGCAGTCTGATCGTGCCCTTTCAGCTCAAAGCGGCTGGCAACCAGTTCACTTTGCAAGCGATGCTGGAGAGCCCCGTCGATCAGGGTAGCGAATGGCATCTCAGCATGACGCGCGGCGATCCGGTCATCGACCCGATCATTTTGGCGGCCGGCGACGGCGAGAGCTTCGCCTTCAACCGCGTTGGCTTGAAAGCCCGGATCGATCTGGAGAACAAGCGGTTCATCGTGGAGCAGGGCGACTTCAATCGCGTCGATACGCGACCCGAGTATAATCTCGGCATTGCGCTCAGCGGCAGCCTGGACCATTCCGGATCGGAGCCTCATCTGGCCTTCGGCGTCGCCGCCACCCGGATGCCGATGTCGGTGCTGAAGCGGAGCTGGCCGATCTTCGTCGCCACCAATGTGCGGGCCTGGGTCGCGGCGAACATGAGTGGCGGCATGGTCGAACGCGTGGTGATAGCCGGAAATTCGCCGCTGTCGCACTATTCCGAAAACGGCCCGTCGATGGCCGACGACGGCCTGTCGGTCGATATCGAAACCAGCGGCACCACCTTGCAGCCGGTCGAGACGCTTCCGGCCATTCGCGACGCCGATCTGACCGTGCGGGTCACCGGTGGCACGGCAACCGTCAGCCTCGGTCGCGGCACCGTCGAGGTCGCGCCCGGACGAAAGCTCGCCATCGCCAGCGGCGTGTTTTCGATCCCCGATACCAACCTCAAGCCGACGCCGGCCACCGCCAAATTCCGCATTGACGGCACCATGCCGGCGGCCGCTACGCTGCTTGCCAGCGATGCGTTGCGCGGCACCGTCGCGCTGGCGCTCGATCCCGATGCGACTCGCGGCACCATCGCCGCCCAGACCACCGTCAACATGCTGCTCGGCAAGCTGGCACCCGACGATTCCGTGACCTATTCCATCGCCGCCGACCTGACCAATTTCGCCGCCGATAACATGCTCCTCGGGCAAAAGGTCGAAGCGTCATCGCTGCGCGTCACCGCGGGCGGTGGCGCGTATCAGGTCAAGGGCGACGTCAAGCTCAACGGCATGCCCGCCAACATTGATCTGCATAAGCAGAAAAACGCTGCCAATGCCGAATTGCGGCTCACGGCGTCGATTGATGAATCGGCGCGCAAACGGCTCGGTCTGGACTTCGGCAGTGCGGTCGCCGGGACGATCCCGATCAAGGTCAATGGCATTGTCGGCGCCGGCAACAAAGACGATCGCATGAATGTCGACGCGGATCTGACGCCGGTCAAGATCGACAATCTGCTGCCGGGGTGGGTGAAGCCGGCCGGGCGGGCGGCGCGCGCCACCTACACGATGATCAAGGCAGGAAAGTCGATGCGCTTCGATGACATGATCGTCGAGGGGGGCGGCGTTTCAGTGAGAGGGTCGGTCGAGTTCGATGCCGACAACGAAATTGCGGCGGCGAACTTTCCGGTGTTCAGCCTGTCGGATGGCGACAAGGGGTCGGTCAAGGCCGATCGCACCAGCGATGGTGCGTTGCGCGTGACCATGCGCGGCGATGTCTATGACGGGCGCAATTTCATCAAGGCATCGCTCGCCGGCGGCGCGGCAGACAAGGCAAAGCAGAAGCAGACATCGACCGATCTTGAACTCGATATCCGGATCGGCACGGTCGCCGGGCACGGCGGCGAGACGCTGCGCGGCCTCGACCTCAAAATGTCGCGCCGCAACGGCCGTATCCGCAGCTTCAGCCTGGCCTCCAAGATCGGTCGCGGTACTGCGCTTAACGGCGACATGCGGGTGCGCGCCCGCGACAGCAAGCCGGTCGTGTATTTCGAGACCGACGACGCCGGATCGCTGCTTCGCTTCACCGATATGTACCCACGGATGTTCGGCGGTCAGATCTGGGTGGCGATGGACCCACCGTCGCAGGATCCGGCGCCGCAGATCGGCACGCTGTTCCTGCGCAATTTCTCGGTACGGGGCGAGCCGGCGCTCGACCGGGTGGTCGCTGGCGCGCCGGGCGCCGGGCAGGGCGTGGTCGAGTTCACCGAATTCCGTGCCGACTTCACCCGCGTCGCCGGGCGGATGGCCGTCCGCGAGGGCGTGGTGCGTGGGCCGCTGGTCGGCGCCACCATCGAAGGCAATATCGATTATGTGCGAGACGAGGTGCATCTGCGCGGCACCTTCGTGCCGTTCTATGGCCTCAACAACATGTTCGGCCAGATCCCGATCCTCGGGCTGTTCCTCGGCGCCGGCAGCAACGAAGGCCTGCTCGGCATCACCTATGAGGCGGTCGGGCCGCCCAATGCGCCGCGCATCTCGGTCAATCCGGTGACCGCGATCGCGCCGGGCCTGTTGCGCAAGTTCATTCCGTCCCCCGGCACGTTCGACCGCAATTTCATTCCGACGCGGTAACGTCTGCGCGCGCCGCGGGCGGTCACACCGGCTTCAGCAGCACATGTTTCTTGCGGCCAAGCGACAGCTTGATCACGCCGTCGCCGGTCAGGTCTTTTGCCGTCAGCGTCATCTTGTCGTCGCTGACAGGGATGTCATTGACCTTGAGCCCGCCGGCCTTGATCTGGCGGCGCGCGTCGCCGTTCGACGACACCAGCGCGGTCTTGTCGGCGAAGGCGATCAGGACGCCGATGCCGGCTTCCAGTTCGGCGCGCGGGATTTCGACCGTGGGCAAAGCTCCGGCGAAAGCCCCTTCCTCGAAGGTCTTGCGCGAGGTGTCGCCGGCCTCGGTGGCGGCGGCGCGGCCGTGCATCAGCGCGGTCGCCTCGGTTGCCAGCACCTTCTTGGCTTCGTTGATTTCCGCGCCCTGAAGGGCCGACAGCCGCGCAATTTCGTCGAGCGGCATGATCGTGAACAGCTTGAGGAAGCGGCCGACGTCGCCGTCCTCGGTGTTGCGCCAGAACTGCCAATAGTCATAGGGGCTGACCAGATCGGCGTTGAGCCAGACCGCGCCGGCGGCGGTCTTGCCCATCTTGGCGCCCGACGCCGTGGTGATCAGCGGCGCGGTCAGCGCGAACAGATGCGCGTTGTTCATGCGGCGGCCGAGATCGATGCCGTTGACGATGTTGCCCCACTGGTCGGAGCCGCCCATCTGCAGCGCGCAACCGTAGCGCTTGTTCAGTTCGACGAAGTCGTAGGCCTGCAGGATCATGTAGTTGAATTCCAGGAACGACAATTCGTGCTGGCGCTCCAGCCGCAGCTTCACGGAATCGAACGACAGCATGCGGTTGACCGAGAAGTGCCGGCCGACGTCGCGCAGGAAGTCGATGTAATTGAGGGTGTTCAGCCAGTCGGCATTGTTGGCCATGATGGCATTGCCGCCATCGCCCTCGAACTTCAGGAATTTGGTGAAGGTCTTGCGGATGCTGCGAAGATTCTCGTTGATGGCGTCTTCGCTGAGAACGCGGCGCGTCTCGTCCTTGCCGGACGGATCGCCGACCCGGGTGGTGCCCCCGCCCATCAGCGCGATCGGCCGGTGGCCGGTCTGCTGCAGCCAGTACAGCATCATGGTCGGCAGCAGGTGGCCGATATGCAGCGAGGGGGCGGTGCAATCGTAGCCGATATAGGCGGTGAGCGTGCCGTCCTTGGCGCGGGCGTCCAGGGCGTCGGGTTCCGACACCTGGTGGATGAAGCCGCGCTCGGCCAGAATGTTAAGGAAATCGGACTTATAGGCGCTCATTGTCGGGGTCTCGGCCTGTCGCTTTGGGGTGGCCGGTGGTGTAACAGGTCCGGCGCAAAGGAAAAGGGGCAGGCTCCGTGGGGGTTGTCAGGGCAATCGGGCTGATGAGCGGCACCTCGCTCGACGGCGTCGACGTGGCGTTGCTTGAGACCGACGGCGAGCGCATCGCCGCCTTCGGTCCGACCGGCTACCGGCCCTATGTGGACGACGAGCGCGCGCTGCTGCGCCAGGCGCTGAGCGAAGGCGCGGCCCTGACGGACCGCTGGCAGCGCCCCGGCGTGCTGGCGGAGGCCGAGGTACTCATTACCCGCGCCCATGCCGAAGCGGTCGAAAGCTTGGTCCAGGCCGCGTCGATCGACCGCGGCGGCATCGCCGTCGTCGGCTTCCACGGCCAGACCGTGATCCACCGTCCGGAGGCACGGCTGACGGTGCAGATCGGTGACGGCCCCGCGCTGGCGGCGCGCCTTGGCATGACGGTGGCGTATGACTTTCGCGCCGCCGATGTCGCGGCCGGCGGGCAAGGCGCGCCCTTCGTCCCGGTCTATCATCAGGCGCTGGCGCGCGGCCTCGATCGCCCGCATCCGATCGCTGTGCTCAATGTCGGCGGCGTCGCCAATGTCACCTTCGTCAATGGCGGCGATCCGGTTGCCTGCGACACCGGGCCCGGCAACGCGCTGATCGACGACTTCATGCGCGCGCGCACCGGCCATCCGCTCGACCGCGACGGCGACCAGGCGGCGCGCGGCAAGGTCAACGAGGATTTCGTGGCGCGCGTGCTGGCGCATCCGTTCTTCGATCAGCCTTGCCCGAAGTCGCTCGACCGCAATGCCTTTGCCTTCGCCAATATCGGCCTGCCGGACTTCACCGTGCCAGATGGCGCGGCGACGCTGTCGGCGCTGACCGCGGCGTCGGTGGCCCGCGTCGTGCGGCTGCTGCCGGAGCCGCCGCGCTCGTGGATCGTCGCCGGCGGCGGCGCCCGCAATCCAACCTTGATGCGGATGCTGGCCGACCGGCTGGCGTCCGCCACGGTGGAAACCGCCGACGCGGTCGGCTGGTCGTCGCAATCGATCGAGGCGCAGGCCTTCGCCTATCTGGCGGTGCGCACGCTCAACGACCTGCCGCTGACGTTCCCGAAGACCACCGGCGTCGATGCGCCGATGCGGGGCGGCGTGATCGCGCGGCCGTGAGGCTTACGCCGCCGGCTTGCGCTCGGTCTTGAGCCGCTTGTCGAGATAGCCCGCGATCGAGGTCATCAGCGGCTCGACCTTGCCGTCGAAGAAGTGGTTGGCGCCGGGCACGACCTTCTGCTCGATGACAATGCCTTTTTGCGTCTTCAGCTTTTCGACCAGCGTATTGACGTCCTTGGCCGGCACCACGGCATCCTTGTCGCCATGGATGATCAGGCCCGACGACGGGCAGGGCGCCAGGAACGAGAAGTCGTACAGATTGGCCGGCGGGCAGATCGAGATGAAGCCCTCGATCTCCGGCCGGCGCATCAGGAGCTGCATGCCGATCCAGGCGCCGAACGAGAAGCCGGCGATCCAGCAGCTCTTGGCCTCCGGATTGATGGTCTGGGCCCAGTCGAGCGCCGCTGCCGCGTCCGACAGTTCGCCGGTGCCGTGGTCGAACGAGCCCTGCGAGCGGCCGACACCGCGGAAATTGAAGCGCAGCGCCGAGAAGCCCCGGTGCACGAAGGCGTAGTACATCTGGTAGATGATCGGATGGTTCATCGTGCCGCCGAACTGCGGGTGCGGGTGCAACACGATGGCAATCGGGGCGTTTTTCTGCCGCGCCGGGTGATACCGGCCCTCGATCCGTCCAGCCGGACCGGTGAAAATGACTTCAGGCATGTGTCGACCTCAAACCGGGGCTGCTGCGTTAGCGGATCGCGGCCAGCCGATGTTTCGCGCCTTGTGGAACTTGGCGCTCCAGGCACCAAATTGGAATTATTCTAATTATATGATTTCCGCTGTTCACCGCAGCAACAATGGCTATAAGTTGCCCGGTGAATGCGGCTTCTAACACGACCCCCCGGGTAAAATGCAAGCTTTTTGCGGGTCCGGGGCGGAGGCCGCCGCCGGAACCTGAAGCAATTTCAATGGCTGAGCGCGCTTATTTCGACTGGAACGCCACCGCTCCGCTGCGCCTTGAGGCGCGGGCGGCGATGCTGGCTGCGCTCGACCTGACGGGGAATGCCTCGTCGGTCCATGCCGAGGGGCGGGCGGCCCGGGCGCTGATCGAGAAGGCCCGCGCGCAGGTCGCGGCCCTGGTCGGCGGGGTGGCCCGGAACGTCACCTTCACCGCCAGCGCCACTGAGGCCAACATGCTGGCGCTGACGCCGGCCCTGGAACCCGGCGGCCGCAAGGTGCCGCGCGACCGGCTCTTCGTGTCCGCCACTGAGCACCCGTCGGTGCGCAGCGGCGGCCGTTTCCCGGCCGAGGCGGTGGACGAACTGCCGGTGACCGGCGACGGCCTGCTCGATCTGGCCGCGCTGGAGCGCAGCCTGCAGCAGTCCGAGCGACCGCTGGTGTCGGTGATGCTGGCCAACAATGAGACCGGCGTGACCCAGCCGATCGCCGCGATCGCCGCCATTGTCCACGCCGCCAACGGGCTGCTCCATGTTGACGCCGTGCAGGGCGCCGGGCGCATCGATTGCAGCCTGAGCGACCTTGGGGCCGACCTGATCAGCCTGTCGTCGCACAAGCTCGGCGGCCCGCAGGGCGCCGGCGCGCTGGTGCGCCGCGAGGACCTTCATATTGCCGCGCCGCTGATCCGCGGCGGCGGCCAGGAACGCGGTGCCCGCGCCGGCACCGAGAATATCGCCGCCATTGCCGGATTCGGGGCCGCCTGTGCGGCCGCGGATGCCGCTCGGAAGGCGGACGCCGGGCGCATGGCGGCGTTGCGGGATCGCATCGAAGCTGAAATTCTGCGCCTCACGCCGCAGGCGGTCATTTTCGGCCGGGGCGCGGCCCGGTTGCCCAATACCTCGCTGCTGACGATCCCCGGCCTGAAGGCCGAGACGGCCATAATCGCCTTCGATCTCAAGGGTATAGCGGTGTCGTCGGGCGCGGCCTGTTCGTCCGGCACCGTGCAGGCCTCGCACGTGCTGGCGGCGATGGGCGTCGAGCCTGCGCTGGCCCGCGGCGCAATCCGCATCAGCCTCGGCTGGAGCACCACGGAACACGAGGTCGAAAGTCTGATAAACGCTTGGATGACAGTGACTTCGTCACTACTTAAGAAGCACGCCAATGCTGCCTGAGGCAGCGCCAAAAGGAATGTTCGCACCGCGATAAGCGAAACGACCATAACCGACAAATCCAACCCGCGGCCCTTGCAGCCGTGAGCGGAGGGAAAAATGCCGGCCGTACAAGAGACCGTCGATCAGGTCCGCCTCATCGACGTTGACCAATACAAATACGGGTTCGTCACGGACATCGAGTCCGAGAAGGCCCCGATCGGTCTGTCCGAAGACACCGTTCGCTACATCTCGGCGAAGAAGAACGAGCCGGCGTGGATGCTGGAATGGCGTCTTGAGGCGTTCAAGCGCTGGCTGACCATGCGCGAGCCGACCTGGGCGCGCGTCGACTATCCCAAGATCGACTACCAGAACGCCTATTATTATTCGGCGCCCAAGAAGAAGCCGGAACTTGCGTCGCTCGACGAGGTCGATCCGCAGATTCTCGAGACCTACAAGAAGCTGGGCATTCCGCTGCGCGAGCAGGAAATGCTGGCCGGCGTCGTGCGCCGCGACGAAGACGGCAACGTGCTGGCCGAGCGCCGCGTTGCGGTCGATGCCGTGTTCGACAGTGTCTCGGTGGCCACCACCTTCAAGGAAGAGCTCAAGCGCGCCGGCGTGATCTTCTTGCCGATGTCGGAAGCGATCCAGCAGCATCCCGATCTGGTGCGCAAATATCTCGGCTCCGTGGTCCCGGTCACCGACAACTTCTTCGCCACGCTGAACTCGGCGGTGTTCTCCGACGGCTCGTTCGTCTACGTGCCGCCGGGCGTGCGCTGCCCGATGGAGCTGTCGACCTATTTCCGCATCAACGAGGCCAATACCGGCCAGTTCGAGCGCACGCTGATCATCGCCGACAAGGGCGCTTACGTCAGCTACCTCGAAGGCTGCACCGCGCCGATGCGCGACGAGAACCAGTTGCACGCCGCCGTGGTCGAACTGGTCTGTCTCGATGACGCCGAGATCAAGTACTCGACCGTGCAGAACTGGTACCCGGGCGACGCCGACGGCAAGGGCGGCATCTTCAACTTCGTCACCAAGCGCGGCGATTGCCGCGGCGCGCGGGCGAAGATTTCCTGGACCCAGGTCGAAACCGGCTCGGCCATCACCTGGAAGTATCCGAGCTGCATCCTGCGCGGCGACGAATCCCGCGGCGAGTTCTACTCGATCGCGATTTCCAATGGCCGCCAGCAGGTCGACAGCGGCACCAAGATGATCCATCTCGGCAAGAACACCACCAGCCGGATCATCTCCAAGGGTATCGCCGCCGGTAAATCCGACAACACCTATCGCGGCCTTGTCACCGCGCACCGCAAGGCGACCGGCGCGCGCAACTTCACGAACTGCGACAGCCTGCTGATCGGCGACCAGTGTGGCGCGCATACCGTGCCCTATATCGAGGCGAAGAATTCGTCCTCGGTGTTCGAGCACGAAGCCTCCACCTCGAAGATTTCCGAGGACATGCTGTTTTATTGCCGCCAGCGCGGCATGTCGGCCGAAGAGGCGACCGCTCTGGTCGTCAACGGCTTTGTCCGCGACGTGCTGCAGCAATTGCCGATGGAGTTCGCGGTCGAGGCGCAGAAGCTGATTTCGATCAGTTTGGAAGGGAGTGTCGGATGAGCCTGGATCGCAACAAATTCAAGGCCGATGTCACCGCCTGTCTCGGCACCGCCAAGCCGGCCGGCGAACTGGTCGATTGCGTCACCGAACACTTTCCCGACGTCGAGGCGTTCCGCCAGAACGACGATCTGGTGATCAAGGGCGGGTCGCGTTTTCTGGTCGTGCGCCGCGACGGCGCCGACCGCTTCCGTGTGACCGAGAGCGCCGCGGTGCCGTCGACCAATGAAGTGGCCGCCGGTGGCGGCGCAGCACGCTCGCTCGACGAACTCATTGATGAAATCGCCGCGCTGGCGACGTAAGGAAAGACAATGTTGCTTGAGATCAAGAACCTGCATGTCGAGGTCGAGGACAAGAAAATCCTCAACGGCCTGACGCTGACGGTCGACAAGGGCCAGGTCGCGGCCATCATGGGGCCGAACGGCTCCGGCAAGTCGACGCTCGCCTATGTGCTGGCCGGCAAGGACAACTATCACGTCACCGACGGCGAGATCCTGCTGAACGGCGAGAGCATCCTGGAGATGGCGCCGGACGAGCGCGCCGCCAAGGGCGTATTTCTGGCCTTCCAGTATCCGGTCGAAGTGCCGGGCGTCGCCACCATGACGTTCCTGCGCACCGCGCTCAACGCGCAGCGCAAGACGCGCGGCGAACCGGAATTCTCCACGCCCGACTTCATCAAGCTGGTGCGCGACACCTCGGCCAAGCTCGGCGTCAGCCAGGAACACTTGCGCCGTGCGGTCAATGTCGGCTTCTCCGGCGGTGAAAAGAAGCGCAACGAGATTCTCCAGATGGCGATCCTGCAGCCGGTGCTGGCGGTGCTCGACGAAACCGACTCCGGTCTCGATATCGACGCCTTGAAGACGGTGTCGGAAGGCGTCAACCGGCTGCGGTCGCCGGAGCGCTCGATGATCGTCATCACCCATTATCAGCGGTTGCTGGACTACATCGTGCCGGACGTCGTGCACGTGATGTCGAAGGGCAGGGTCGTGAAGTCCGGCGGCAAGGAATTGGCGCTCGAGCTCGAAGCGAGCGGCTACGCGCAGTTTACCGACGAGGCGGCGTGATCTCATGAACGCCGACGTGCGCGCCATCAAGACACCGGCCGAACAGGGGCTTGCGCAAGCTTTTGCGGCGGCGCGCGATACGTTGCCCGGCAAGGGCGCGGTCGCCGCGCTGCGCGAGAATGCCTTTCGGGAGTTCGATTTGCGCGGCCTGCCGCACCGGCGGGTCGAGGAATGGAAATACACCGATCTGCGCGCCCTCATGCGCGAGGCGGTGCCGCTGGCCGGCGTCCCGGACGCTGCCGCCAAGGCGCGGGCCAAGGAGGCCGGCGCGGCTTTCAAGGGCGTCGATTGCCGCCGGCTGGTTTTCGTTGACGGCACGTTTGTAACCGAAATGTCGGATCTGGCGCCGGAAGCCGGCCTGACCATCGGCTCGATGGCGCAGGCCCTGGCTAAGGGCGATGCGCGGGTGGCCGCGCAGGTCGGCAAGACCTTCCCGAACGCCGACGTCGCCGTGGCGCTCAACACCGCGCTGATGGGCGATGGCGCCGTGGTCCATGTCGCCGCCGGCACGGCGCTGGCGCGGCCGATCCATTTGGTTTTCGTTGGCGGCAGCGAGAAGCCGAGCGCGGCTTTCGTCCGCTCGCTGGTGGTGGTCGAGAACGGCGCCAAGGCGATCATCATCGAGAGCCACGAGGGCGGCACGACGCAGGTCAATGCGGCACTTGAACTGGTGGCCGGCGACGACACGCAAGTCGATCATGTCAAACTGACGCAGGGCCGCGCGCTGCACGTCGCCAGCCTGATGGTTTCGATCGGCGCGCGCGCCGCGTTCAACACCTTCGCCTTCACCGGCGATGCGTCGCTGGTGCGCAACCAGAGCTTTATCCGCTTTGCCGGCGAGGGCAGCCACGGCGGCATCCGCGGCGTCAGCCTGCTGCGCGGCAAGGAGCATGTCGACAACACGCTGCAGATCGAGCACGCGGTGGCGCATTGCGACAGCCGCGAGCAATTTCGCGCCGTGCTCGACAATGAGAGCCGCAGCGTTTTCCAGGGCAAGATTGTGGTCAAGCCGCACGCCCAGAAGACCGACTCGAAGATGATGACGCGGTCGTTGCTGCTGTCGGACGACGCCGAGGCCTACAACAAGCCGGAGCTGGAAATTTTCGCCGACGACGTGGTGTGCGGTCATGGCGCCACCGCCGGCGCGCTCGATCCTGGCCTCAAGTTCTACCTGATGTCGCGCGGCATCTCGGACAAGGAATCCGAAGCGCTGCTGATCCAGGCCTTCATCGGCGAGACGGTCGAGGAAATCGCCCATGAGGGCATCCGCGAGGCGGTGATGAACCAGGCCATCGCCTGGCTGAAGGGGCGCGCGTAACAATGGCAGAGCTTGGCCCCACACGCCGTTCATTCCCGCGAAAGCGGGCGGAATAATTTGCGAGACGACTTAATGCATCCCGCAGTGAGCAATGGCAGCTACGACATCGCCCGGATCCGCGCCGATTTTCCGGCGCTGGCGATGCAGGTCTATGGCAAGCCGCTGGTCTATCTCGATAACGCCGCCTCGGCGCAGAAGCCGACGCAGGTGCTGGAGCGCATGCACCGGGCCTATACCGAGCAATACGCCAACGTGCACCGCGGCCTGCATTATCTCGCCAACGAGGCGACCGAGGCCTACGAGGGCGCGCGCGAGGCGGTGCGGGCCTTTATCAATGCCGAGCGCACCGAAGAGATCATCTTCACCCGCAATGCCACCGAGGCCATTAACCTGGTGGCGGCGAGTTTCGGCCGCACGCGCATCCAGCCGGGCGACGAGATCGTGCTCTCGATCATGGAGCACCACTCCAACATCGTGCCGTGGCATTTCCTGCGCGAAAACTTCGGCGCCGTCATCAAGTGGGCGCCGGTCGACGAGGACGGCAATTTCCTGATCGAGGAGTTCGAGAAGCTGCTCGGTCCGCGCACCAAGATGGTGGCGATCACGCAGATGTCGAACGCGCTCGGCACCGAGGTGCCGGTCAAGGATGTCATCCGGCTGGCGCACGACCGCGGCATTCCGGTGCTGGTCGATGGCGCGCAGGGCGCGGTGCATCTCGACGTCGACGTGCGCGATCTCGACTGCGATTTCTACGTCATGACCGGTCACAAGCTTTACGGCCCGACCGGCATCGGCGTGCTGTACGGCAAGCACAAGCTGCTGGAAGCCATGCCGCCCTTCAACGGCGGCGGCGAGATGATCCGGGAGGTCTTCGAAGACCGCGTCACCTATGGCGAGCCGCCACACCGGTTCGAAGCCGGCACCCCGGCGATCGTCCAGGCGGTCGGATTGGGCGCCGCGATCGACTACGTGAATTCCGTCGGCAAAGCGCGCATTCGTGCCCACGAGAACGAATTACTGAAATATGCCCATGAGCGGCTGGGGGCGATCAATTCCCTGACCATCATCGGCAAGGCCAAGAAAAAAGGTCCGATCGTCTCGTTCGAGATCAAGGGCGCCCATCCGCACGACGTGGCCACCATCATCGACCGGTCGGGGGTGGCGGTGCGCGCCGGAACCCACTGCACCATGCCGCTTTTGGCGCGTTTCGGCGTGACGGCTACGTGCCGCGCCTCATTTGCCATGTATAATACCCGGGAGGAGGTCGACGTTTTGGCCGCCTCGCTGATCAAGGCCCAGGAATTCTTCGCATGACCGACGAAACTCCCATGACCGGCGCTGTCGCCGAGAAGCCGCCCGAGACGGCGGCCGCCAGCGGCGTGTCGGCGATCCCGCAGGATGAGTTGAACCGGCTGACCGACGAGATCATCGCCGGGATCAAGACCGTGTTCGACCCTGAAATCCCGGCTGACGTCTACGAACTGGGCCTGATCTACAAGATCGACATCGGTGACGACCGCGCGGTCAAGATCGATATGTCGCTGACCTCGCCGAACTGCCCGTCGGCGCAGGAACTGCCGATCATGATCGAGAATGCCGTGGCCAGCGTGCCGGGGGTCAAGGATGCCAAGGTGGACGTCGTCTGGGACCCGCCATGGGACCCGAGCCGGATGTCCGACGAGGCCCGACTCGTGCTAAATATGTGGTGACTTCCATTATCGCGTTTCGGCACTAGATAAAGCTCACCGAACGAGGATGACCATGGCGACTGCCCAACCCCGACCCCGGCCCCAGGTGATGCGGCTGACCGATGCGGCCGCGCTGCGCATCAAGGACGTCATGGCGCGGGCCGACAAGCCGGTCGCCGGCGTCCGCGTCGGCGTCAAGAACGGCGGCTGCGCCGGCATGGAATACACCATGGAATATGCCGACGCCGTGAAGCCGACCGACGAGGTGGTCGAGGACAAGGGCGTGAAGATCCTGGTCGACCCGAAAGCGGTGCTGTTCCTGCTCGGCACCGAGATGGACTACAAGACCGAGAAGCTGTCGGCGCAGTTCGTGTTCAAGAACCCGAACCAGACCTCGGCCTGCGGCTGCGGCGAGTCCGTGCAGATCACACCGGCCGCGGATGCCGGCAAGGATGACGTCGCCAGCAGCCACTGAGCCTGCGGGCGCGCCGGTGGACCCGGATCACCTCACCGAGCTGTTTTCCGTCTTTGGCCCCATCGAGGTGCGGCGCATGTTCGGCGCCGCCGGTCTGTTCGCCGATGGCGTGATGTTCGGGCTGGTGTCCGGCGGCGTGATCTATCTCAAGGCCGATGCCGACACGGCGCCGCGCTTTGCCGGCGAGGGCTGCGAGCCGTTCAGCTACGCGACCAAGACCGGCCGCCGGACCGTGACGTCGCACTGGCGCCTGCCGGACCGGCTTTACGACGACCCCGACGAACTGGCGCGATGGGCGCGGCTGGCGCTCGGGACCGCGGTCGCCGCCGCCAGCAAGAAGGGCCGGTAGACCGATTTCCAGCGCCCCGTCGCCGGCGGTGTCTTGACACTGTGCCGCGCCTGCGCCCGAATTGGCCGGGGGATAGCATGACGTGGCGGGGCGTTTTCGTTGTGGCAGTGCTGTGGGCGGCGGGCGCGGGCGCTTTCGCGGCCGAGGCACCTTCGGCATGCCCGCAGGATCAGGACCGCGCGGCCAGGACGTGGCCCTATGACGCCGACGACCCGCAGCGCGATGAGGCGGGCGTCCGCTTCGATCTGGCGGGCGCCTGCGCCGAACTGACCGCGGGCGTCTCCTACACCTACCAGCATTCGAAGAAATCGACGTCGGGCCTGCCGGTCATCGTCAATCGCAACGGCACGGTCTCGGACGGCAGCAGTTCAAATTCCGTGTCTGCCAACATCGGGCTGGAAACGGTGCGCGACACCGCGCTCGGCGAATTCAAGACCACGGTGTCGGCGAACTGGTCGAAGGCGACCGGTGATGACAGCCCGAACGGCACGTTTGCCGTGTCCGGCTGGAGCGTCGGGCTGGGCGGCCTCACGGTGGGCTATACCGGCACGCTGATGAGCTTCTGGGAGAGCGAATTTCTGTCCACCGCCCATGCGCCGGGCCGATCCGCCAATACCATCGTCTACGAATACGCCATCAATGACGAAAACACGATCGCAGCCGGGCTGGAATCCAATCTACCCACCACGCCGCAGAGCGTCAGCGGCCTGAAGAACTTCGCGTTTTCCGATCCGGTCTACACGCTGCGCTGGCGCTATGAAACGGACGTGCTGCGCCTGCATCTGTCCGGCTTGGCGCGACGGGCGGATTTCTCAGCCTCGCCGCTGCTGCCGCTGTTTCCCGATACCGCGACGGTGCGCACCGGTTGGGCCGCCAGCCTCGGCGTCGCGGTGCCGACACCGTTTACCGGCGAATCCGACGAGATCAGGTTTCAGGCCACCTACGCCGTCGATGCCTCGTCCTATCTCGGGATCAGCACAGATCTTACCACGTACCAGCACACGGTACGCAGCCGCGGCCCCACGACCGGGTGGAGCGCGGTCGGTTCGTTTCGCCATGTCTGGTCGGAGCTGTTCGAGTCCAACATTTTCGCCAGCTACCTGGCGTTGCGCGCCGACCTGCTGCTGGCACGGCCCGAAGCAAGCACGTTCCGCACCGGCGTCAATCTGTACTGGAAGCCCCGGGACAAGGTGAAGTTTGGTGTCGAACTGGGCACGGTCGACAGCAGGATTGAGCCGAACGGCGTCCTGGGCATCTTCAACGGCACGAGCGGACGTGCGCTGGTCGGATATATCTCGATGGCGGCCGAGTTGTAGCGAACGCCGTCAGGCCACCTGCTGGGCGGTAGGGGAGGCGGAGACCTCCGGATCGGTTTCGCACATCACCCGGTTACGGCCGTGCCGTTTGGCGGCATAGAGGCAGGCGTCGGTGCGCTCGATGAGCGACTGGACGGTGTCCGACTTGTGCAAGGTCGCGACGCCGATCGAAATCGTGATACGGCCGAGATGTTCGCCGGTCGAGCGCTTCATTAGTTCCTTGGTCATCACAGCACGACGAACGTGGTCGGCGACCGTGATCGCCGAGCGCAAGACGGTGTTCGGCAGGATGACGGCAAATTCCTCGCCGCCGTAGCGCGCGGCGGTGTCCTGGCCCTTGACGTTCTGCTTCAGCGACAGCGCCACCAGGCGCAACACCTGGTCGCCGGTGAGATGGCCGAAACTGTCATTGAAATTCTTGAAGTGGTCGATATCGGTCAGCATCAGCGACAACGGCTCGTTGTTGGCGCGGGCCTCGATGATGGCCTCTTCCAGCGTGGTGTCGAAGAATTTGCGGTTGGCCAATTGGGTCAGCGGATCGGTCAGGCTTTCGGTGCGGACCGTTTCCAGATCTTCCTGCAGGGAGTTGATTTCCTGCTTTGACGCGCTCAACCGCTCCTCGAGGGCCTTGTTGGAGACTTCCATCTCCTTGGTCGTCTGCACCAGGCTTTCGACGATGGCGCGCAGACCGTCGCGGTCCTTCGACTGGACCAGCTTCTCGGACATGCCGGCCAGGCTCTCGGTGTAGCTGCTGGCCGAGCCGGCGGCGGCGTCGATCATCGCCATGACCTGCTCGATTTCGCCCTTGACGTGGCTGCCGACGGAGTCGATCCGCTCGGTCAGTCGGGCTGGAGACAGGTAGGTCCGATGAATCTTCTCGAGGTCGGCCTCGGCGAGAGCGCCGCTGCGCTGGAGAGTCTCATTGATGGTTTGATTGAGCGAGGGATGATATCCGGTCGCATAGGCATACCAGATTTCGTAATTGCGGGGTATCGCCGCCTGGCCCAGCGCCTTGATCTGGCCGAGAGCAATCTCAGCGAACGCCATCGTGCGTTCGTGCTCATCGGCATGACCCGTCATCGCGAAAGCCCCAACCAGTGACGTCAAAACCCTGGGAAGCGGACGCAACTGACCCCGCCAGCCCCCGCTGCGTCTACGCCGGCAGGTTAGGGGACGGAAATGAACTGACGGTAAATTTGCAGCTTGCCGCTGCTACTTTGCAGGCCACCACAACCCGGCGATTGCAAGCCGCCGCCCGTCTCACGCCTTGATGGTCACTGGCCGCAGCAGGAAAGCGGGCAAATGACTGCCATCTGCGTCATCCATGGCCTCCTGGCGGGGCCGCGCTGGCGGCCTGGCATCGGGACGCGGCGCGGGCTTTGCGGCGCGGGGCGGTTCCTGGCGCGGTTGTTGAGGCGGACGCTCGCTCTGCGGCGGACGATCAGCCTGGGGCGGCCGTTCGTTGCGGGGGGAGCGCTCGCGCCGGGGGCCGCGCTCGCGCGGCGCCCGTTCGGCGTGCTGATCCTTGCGCGGCGGACGTTCGCCGGGCTTGCGCTCGCCGCGTGGACTTTCCTCGGTCGCTGCGCCTTCGGTTGCAGCGGGTTCGCCCATCCACGGGATCGGCATGCCCATCAGCTTCTCGATGGCCCCCACCGACTTGACGTCGATCGGTGCCACCAGCGTGATGGCGGTGCCGGTCAGACCGGCGCGGCCGGTGCGGCCGATGCGGTGAACGTAATCGTCGGGATGATGCGGCACGTCGAAATTGAAGACGTGGCTGACCGCCGGAATATCGAGGCCGCGCGCGGCCACGTCGGAGGCGATCAGGAGCTTGGCGTCGCCCTTGCGGAAGGCTTCGAGCGCGGCGGTGCGCGCCGACTGATCGAGATCGCCGTGCAACGCCACCGCGTTGAAGCCGTGGCTGACCAGCGATTTGTGCAGCAGCGCGACTTCGCGCTTGCGGTTGCAGAAGATGATGGCGTTCTTGAAATTGTCGGCGGAACGCAGCAGGCGCCGCAGCGTCTCGCGCTTCTCGGCCGCGTCGCGTCCGGTCGCGACCTGACCCTGTGTGATCGTGGTCGCGGCGGTGGCCGGCTTCGAGACTTCGACGCGCACCGGATTGTGCAGGAAGTTGTCGGCGATGCGCTGGATTTCCGACGGCATGGTGGCTGTGAAAAACAGCGTCTGGCGCGTGAACGGCACCAGTTTGCCGATGCGTTCGATGTCGGGAATGAAGCCCATGTCGAGCATGCGATCGGCTTCGTCGATGATCAAAAGTTCGACACCCGACAGCAGCAGACGTCCGCGTTCGGAGTGGTCGAGCAGGCGGCCGGGCGTGGCAATCAGCACGTCGACGCCGCGCGTCAGCTTGACGTCCTGGTCGCCGAACGAAACGCCGCCGATGATCAGTGCAACGTTGAGCTTGTGATTGGCGCCGTATTTTTCGAATGCCTCGACGACCTGCGCCGCGAGTTCGCGCGTCGGCTCGAGAATGAGCGTGCGCGGCATGCGCGCGCGGGCGCGGCCTTTTTCCAGCATGGTCAGCATCGGCAGCACGAAGGCGGCGGTCTTGCCGGTGCCGGTCTGGGCGATGCCGAGGACGTCGCGGCGTGCCAGGACGTGGGGAATGGCTTGTTCTTGAATGGGCGTCGGCGTCTTGTAGCCCGCCGCTTCGACGGCGCTGACTACCTTGTCGGACAGCCCAAGATTGGAAAAGGACATAAAACCTCTAAAACGGTGCCCGTCTGGGGCCCGCGCCGTTCGGGCAACTCATGTTTCAATGCGCGGGGGACGGTCGAATCCGAGTTCAGACCGGTCCCTTGGAACATAGGGCGGCAAGTGCCAAAGTCAATGCTGCGGCAGTGCAATAAGTCCTTTAATTCTTAATCTTTTCGACGCTGGAGTGTCATCATGGCGCAATCTTTACCCCTGGTTCTGGTCCCCGGCCTGCTGTGCAGCGCCCGCCTGTATCTGCCGCAAATTGCGGCGCTCTGGCCGCAGGGACCGGTGACCGTGGCCGATCATCGCCGCGACGACACGGTTGACGCGATTGCCGCGCGCATCCTCGCCAGTGCGCCGCCGCGCTTCGCGCTCGCCGGGCTCTCGATGGGCGGCTACATCGCGCTGAACGTTCTGAAGCTTGCGCCCGATCGGGTGACGAAACTGGCGCTGCTCGACACCTCGGCGCGGCCCGATCTGCCCGAACAAAAGGCAGGACGTGAAAAATTTATCGCCATGGCTGAAGCGGGCAAGTTGATGGACGTGGTCGAGACGCTGACGCCGAAGTTTCTCCATCGCAACCGGCACGGCGACGAAGCGCTCAAGCGCGTGGTGCGCGAGATGGCGGCTGAGACGGGGACCGAGGCTTTCGTGCGCCAGCAGAAGGCCATCATGTCACGTCCGGACTCGCGGCCGCTGCTTGCGACGATCCGTTGTCCGACGCTGGTGCTGGTCGGCGAGGGCGACGAACTGACGCCGCCCGAGCTGTCGAAAGAGATCGCTGCCGGCATTGCCGGTTCGCGTCTCGTGACGGTGCCGGACTGCGGTCACCTGTCGACCATTGAGCAGCCGGACGCTGTGAACGCGGCGATGAACGATTGGCTCGCCGCATGATCGGCCGCAAGGAGACGGTATCATCAAGCGATACCCCCGGCGTTATCGCGCCGCCGCCGTTGATCGCGCTGGCGGCAATCGTTCTGGGCCTGCTGCTCGACTGGCTGTTGCCCGCTTACGTGCTGACGGTGCTGCTGCCGTTCGGCTTTCGCCTGACCGTTGGGCTGGTCTTGATCGGCGTCGGGCTCGCGCTGGGCATTGCTGCGATCCGGCAATTTCGCGCGCACCGCACTCATGTCGAACCCTGGAAGCCGTCGACGGCAATGGTGACCACCGGCGTTTTCGCCTGGCTGCGCAACCCCATGTATATCGGCATCGCCATGAGCCTTGCGGGCCTGTCGATCCTGCTGGCATCGGACTGGATGCTGGTGATGACCATCCTGTTCATGCCGGTCATTCATGTCGGCGTGGTGCGGCGGGAGGAGCGCTATCTGACGGCCAGGTTCGGCGAGCCGTACCGGCTCTACCTCGCACGTGTACCGCGATACGGCTGGCCGTTGTAGCCGTCGCTATTTGCCCGTCGCACGGCTTCGCGTATACCGTGCGGCCCGGGGAGGAAACACATGTTGCGGACTCAAGTCGGAATCGTTGGCTGCGGGCCCGCGGGCCTGATGCTGTCGCACCTTCTGCATCTGGCCGGGATCGAATCGATCATCATCGAGAACCGAAGCCGCGAGTATTGCGAAAACCGCATCCGCGCCGGGCTGATCGAGCAGTGGGTGATTGATCTGCTGAAGGATACCGGCGTCGGCGAACGCATGCAGCGCGAAGCCATGTTTCACAGCGGCATCCATCTGAATTTTTCCGGCGGCCTGCATTACCTGAATTTCAAGGACCTGGTCGGCCGCAGCGTCGCGATCTACGGCCAGCAGGAAATCGTCAAGGATCTGATCGGGCACCGGCTCGCGGACGGCGGACAAATCCTGTTCGAGGTGTCCGACACCAGCGTGCACGATATCGATGGCAAGGCGCCGAAAATCCGCTTCAAGCACGACGGTGCGGCGCAGGAGATCGCCTGCGATTTCATCGGCGGCTGTGACGGCTTTCACGGCGTTTGCCGGCCGGCGATCCCCGAAGGCGTGCTGACCACCTATGACCGCGAATACCCTTTCGGCTGGCTTGGCATCCTCTCGGAGTCGCCACCGCCGGATGACGAGCTGATCTATTCGTACCACGACCGCGGCTTCGCGCTGTACACCATGCGCTCTGCGTCGCTGGCGCGGCTGTATTTCCAGTGCGCGCCCGACGAGGATATTGAGAAGTGGCCGGATGCGCGCATCTGGGAGGAACTGCACAAGCGGCTGGGCGGCGTGCGTAAACTGCAGGAGGGCAAGGTCCTGCAGAAGGGCGTGACGCCGATGCGCAGCTTCGTCACCGAGCCGATGCAGCACGGCCGTTTGTTCCTCGCCGGCGACAGCGCCCACATCGTGCCGCCGACCGGCGCCAAGGGCATGAACCTCGCCTTCGCTGACGTGCGCATGCTGTCGCGCGCGGTGGCCGAGTACTACAAAACCGGCCGGACGGAAAAGCTCGACGGCTATTCCCAGGCGGTTCTGCCGCGCATCTGGAAGGGCCAGCGCTTCTCCTGGTGGATGACGTCGCTGTTGCATCATTTCCCCAACGAGAATGCGTTCGACCGCCGCCGCCAGATTGCGGAACTGGATTACCTCACCAGTTCGCGCGCGGCGGCGACAACGCTCGCTGAGAATTATTCCGGGCTGCCGATCGACGAGTGCGGTTAAAGCGTCGCATGCCGGAGTATTGATTGCCGGTGCGCCTCACGCTGCTATGCTCGGGCCCGGTGTTTGAATCGGGTGGAGCGGCGAAGTCATGCGAATTGCGGCGCTGGTGGCGATGGCGGCCATTGTCCTGATGCCGAATTTGCCCTCCGCCGCCGACCCGGTTCCGATGGAAGCCGTGTTCACAGAGATGGGGCTGTTCGGCCACTGGGCGCTGGATTGCGCCGGGCCTCCCTCATTGGCCAATCCGCATGTCCGGATAGCAACACCGGAGCCGGGGGAGGTGGAGGAAGTCCACGAGCACGGTCTGGAGTTCTCGGCCAACCGCTACCGGATCTTGTCGGCGGAACGCGTGGGTGAGGATCGCCTGCAAATCACGGCGATTTTCCAGCCCGGAACCGACACCTCACAATTGCAAACGCTGGCGTTCCAGGTCGGCCGCGGCACCCGCCGCACGCTGTTCAACCAGCCGGACGGGGCGGCGGTCCGCGTGAGGGATGGGGTCGTCGTCGCCAACGGCCGCCGGACGCCGCTGCTCAAGAAGTGCGACTAGCCACTCGATCGGCCGCGTGCCGTTCCCGGCGGTTCACACGTCCAGCATTTCCTCGGCGGCGAATTCGGCCCGCTCCTGGATGAAATCAAAGCGCGCCTCGGCCTTGGTGCCCATCAGCCGTTCGACCGCGCCGGAAGTCGCCTTGGCGTCGGCTTCGACCAGCATCACCCGCAGCAGCGTGCGCTTGGACGGGTCCATGGTGGTTTCCTTCAATTGCGCCGCCATCATCTCGCCGAGGCCTTTGAAGCGGGACACCTCGACCTTGGCATTGGCGTTGAACTGGCTCTTCAGCAGTTCGGCTTTGTGGGCGTCATTGCGCGCGTACATGATCTTGCCGCCGTGCTGCAGCCGGAACAGCGGCGGCACCGCCAGATAGAGCCGGCCGGCGTCGATCAGACCCTTCATCTGACGGTAGAAGAACGTGATCAGCAGCGAGGCGATGTGCGCGCCGTCGACGTCGGCGTCGGTCATGATGATGACCTTCTCGTAGCGCAGGTCCTTGGCGTCGAAGCTGGCGCCGGTGCCGCAGCCGAGCGCCTGGATCAGGTCGGAGAGCTGCGCGTTCTGCGCCAGCTTGTCCTTGCCGGCGGAGGCAACGTTGAGGATTTTTCCGCGCAGCGGCAGGATCGCCTGATTGCGGCGGTCGCGCGCCTGCTTGGCGCTGCCGCCGGCCGAGTCACCTTCGACGATGAAGATCTCCGAGCCTTCGGAGGCCGAGCTCGAGCAGTCGGCCAGCTTGCCGGGCAGGCGCAGCTTGCGCACCGCCGACTTGCGGGCGATGTCCTTTTCCTGCCGCCGGCGCAGACGGTCCTCGGCGCGCTCGATGACGAAATCCAGGAGCTTATTGGCCTGCATCGGGTTGCCCGACAGCCAGTGATCGAACGGGTCCTTGATGGCCTGTTCGACGATCTTCTGCGCTGCCGCGGTGGCCAGGCGGTCCTTGGTCTGGCCCTGGAATTCCGGCTCGCGCACGAACACCGACAGCATGCAGCCGACGCCGACCATCAGGTCTTCGCTGGTGACGATGCCGGCGCGCTTCTCCTGGCCGACGCGGGCGGCATGGTCCTTCAGACCGCGCAGCAGCGCGGTACGCAGCCCGGATTCGTGGGTGCCGCCATCCGGAGTCGGGATGGTGTTGCAGTACGACTGAAGAAATCCGTCCTGGTCGGCGGTCCAGGCGACCGCCCATTCGACCGCGCCATGGCGGCCGGTCTTGCCGGAGGTGCCGGTAAAAATATCGGGATGCACCAGCGTGGCGCCGGTCAGATTGGCGCCGAGATAGTCCTTGAGCCCCTGGGCGAAGTGGAAGGTCGCTTTCTCCGGCACATCGTCGACGCCGCGCAGCAATTCCGGCGCGCAGTGCCAGCGGATCTCGACGCCGGCATAGAGGTAGGCCTTGGAGCGCGCCATCTTGAACACGCGCTCAGGCCTGAAGGCGGCCTTCGGCCCGAAAATCTGGGCGTCGGGGCGGAAACGGATCCTGGTGCCGCGGCGGTTCGGCACGCGACCGGCTTTCTCCAGCCTGCCTTTCGGAATGCCGCGCTCAAACACCATCTTGTAGAGCTGCTGCTCGCGCGCAACCTCGACCTCCATGCGCTCCGACAGCGCATTGGCGACCGACACGCCAACGCCGTGCAGGCCGCCGGAAGTCTCGTAGACCTTGGAGTCGAATTTGCCGCCGGCGTGCAGCGTGCACATGATGACTTCGAGCGCCGACTTGTTCTTGAACTTCGGGTGCGGATCGATCGGGATGCCGCGGCCGTTGTCGGTGATGCTGATGAAGCCGTCGGCTTCCAGCTCGACCTCGATCCAGTCGGCGTGGCCGGCCAGCGCCTCGTCCATCGAGTTGTCGATCACCTCGGCGAACAGGTGGTGCAACGCCTTTTCGTCGGTGCCGCCGATATACATGCCGGGACGGCGGCGCACCGGCTCCAGGCCCTCGAGAACCTCGATGTCCTTGGCGGTGTAGCCGGCTTCGGCGCTGGAACCACGCGAGGGCTTGGCCTTGGGCGCAGCCGGCTTCGGCGCACTGCGGGTATCGGTCTTGCCGCCCCGCGGTGCCGGCGCCTCGAACAGATCGGGCTGTGGAAGGGCTTTTTTCGTGGTCGCGGACTTTGCCATGGAAACCTGTCGACGAATGGAACCTGCGAAGCGAATCAACAGCCGCCACTATGCCATGAAGGGCAAAGCGGCGGCGGCGATAGGCGCGGTGTTCGGGGAAGCGTCGTCTAAAGGCTGGGCAGGAAGGTGGCAAGCTGCGGGAATACCGCCAGCGCGAAGACCACGGACAGCAGAATGGCGACATAGGGCAGGGCGCCCCAGAAAATCTCCGAAAGCTTGACGTCGGGGTCGGGCACAGCGGCCTTCACCGTGAACACCAGGATGCCGAACGGCGGGGTCAGGAGGCCGGTCTCGATGGCCAGGATGCCCATGATGGCGAAGGCGAGCGGATCGAAGCCGAGGGCGGCTGCGATCGGCGCGAAGATCGGCACCGTCAGCAGGATGATGGAGATCGAGTCGATCAGGCAGCCGAGCACCACCCAGATGGCGATCATCACGGCGAGGATGCCCCAGGTGCCGGCGCCGGTCGCCAGCAGGAATTCCTTGGCGGCATCGGTGAAGCCGGTCATCGACAGCACGCGCGCATAGAGCTGGGCGCAGAACAACAGCAGCAGCAGCGGACCGGAGGTGCGGCCGACGTCGAGGACGACCTGCCAGACTTCGCGGGGCGTGATCCCCTTGATTAAGGCCAGGATGAGCGCACCGACTGCACCGATGCCGGCGCCTTCGGTCGGGGTGCAGATTCCCAGCCAGATCGAGCCCAGCGTACCGACAATGAGGCCGATCACCAGCAAGGTGCTGATCAGCATCGAACGGAATTCGGCCTCCGTCGGCTCAACCGGCGGCGGAAACGGCGATGCCGTCACATCGGCGCTCAGCGCGCTGCCGCGGCGCGAGACATGGCTCTCGCCGACCAGTTCCGGCTTGAGCTTCGCCGCGATGACGACGTAGGCAACCATGCCGCCGGCCGCGAGCAATCCCGGGATCACGCCGGCCAGAAACAGCTGGCCGATCGAAATTTCAGTGAGCACGCACCAGACGATCATCAGCACCGAAGGCGGGATCAGCATGCCAAGGCAGGCGCTCCCCGCGACCGAACCGAGCGCGAAGTCGCGGCGGTAGCCGTAGCGCCGCATTTCCGGGTAGGCGATGCGGGAGAAGGCGGCGGCGGCGGCGATGCTGACGCCGGTGACGAAGCCGAACAGGGCATTGGCGACGATGGTGGCGGCGGCAAGCCGGCCCGGCAGCCATTTGCTGGCGCGGTTGGCGAGCGTGTAGAGGTCGCGCGCCGCCCCGCATTTGGCCAGGAAGTCGCCCATCAGGATGAAGAGAGGGATGACGGCAAAGACGTAGTCGCGCAGCGCCTCGTAAGCGGTGTTGGCGATGAACGTGCGCACCGTCTCGATGTCGCCGGTCATCAGGTAGATGCCGAGCGCGGCGGTGATGCCGAGCGCGATGGCGATGTGCACGCCGGCAAAGACGAGGCCGAGCACGACCACCACAATGGCAATCATATCGAAATGGTCGAGCATGACGCGGGCTTCTCTGTTTATCAGTGCGTGCGGGCGGGCGGCGCTACGTCGGCGCGGCCGGACACAAGAACGTTAACAGCACGGACGGCGTGCAGGGCATAGCTGACGATCACCAGGATGGCCCCGGTCAGGACGACAACACGGGCCGGCCACGCCGGTACGCGCATCGCGCCTTCGCCCTCGAACTCGCCGCTGGCGATGGCGTGCATCGTGGGTTCATAGCTGCCCCAGAGCACCAGGCCGAAGAACATGATGCCGAAGATGGCCGAGAGCAGCTGGGAAAAGGCAACGCCGCGAACGCCGAACATGCCGGTGAAGACGTCGGTGTAGATCATGCCGTTGCTCTGCACGGCATAACCGGCGAGCAGGAAGCAGATGATGACGATGGACATCGACACCATCTCCGGCGTGCCTTTGATCGGCGTGTTGAAGAACGCTCGGCCAAAGACGTCGGCGCAGACGAGAAATCCGAGCAGGAAAATGATCGCCGCCGCAGCCACGAGCAGGGCGCGCACGACGCGGGCGTTCAGAGCTTCAAGCATGCGATCCGTTTCAGCGGTCGGGAGTGGGAACGGGAACGGGCGGCCGCCTGAGGCGGCCCCCCGTCATTGCCTCGACTTACTTGAGGTTGTAGCGCACCGGCCACTTGTGACCGTTGTCTTCTGCAGCCTTCAGGGTCGCCTCGAGAACCTGCGTGCCGGGCATGCCGGCGGCGTCAAGTTCTTTGGCCTTCTGCGCCGGCCATGCGGCGAGCGAATTGGCCCAGTCCTTGACGACGCTCTCCGGTGTCTTGCGGACGTTGACGCCGAACTTCTTCAGTTCCTCGATCTGCTTGGGATAGTTCTCGGCGTTCACCGTTCCGGTCCTGGCCTCGTATTCGGTGGCCACTTCCTGGATGATCGCCTGAACGTCCTTCGGCAACTTGGCCCAGCGGTTCGAGTTGATGGTCAGACCGTGCCAGGTGATCGCACCGAAGCCAACTTCGGTGTAGAACTTGCCGACTTCATAGAGCTTGAAGTTGACCCAGGCCGACGGGAACATGATCCAGCCGTTGTACACGCCGGTCTGCATCGAGGTGTAGGCCTCGACCAGCGTCGACTGCACCGGCGTCGCACCGGCGAATTCCAGCCACTTCAGGTTCAGGCCGGCGCCCGCGATCTTCTGGTTCTTCAGATCGGCGACGGTATTCCACTCGAAGTTGGTGCCGAGGTTGTAGCCATTGTCGGCGATCAGCGCGAGGAGCTTCTGACGGAATTTGTCCTCGAACACTTTCGACATGTACGGCACCTTGTCGTACACGGCGCGCGCCACCTTCAGGCTGGTCGTCGGGTCCATGGTGCCGAAAGGCAGCATGACCTGGAACGCATGCAGCGGAAGGTTGGACGGCTCGAAGCAGAAGCAATAGGCGCCGATGTCGATAATGCCCGACTGCACGCCTTCCAGCGTGTCGGCGACCTTCACCATCGCGCCGCCGTAGCCTTCGACGAACTCGACTTTGTGCTTGGTCCGCTCAGCGACCCGTTTGGTCACTTCCGGCACAAAGAAGGTCTGCATCAGATTGACGTAGGTGTTGACCGCCGGATGGCCCGACGCGATCCGCAGGCGGATGGTCTCCTGCGCGCTGACCGCTGTCGACGTCACGGCCATGACGGTGGTGAACGCAAGTACTCGGAGCATGGTCTTTAGTGTCATGATGTTTCCCCGTGCCCAGGTGGGCATTGTTGCTTTTTGATGGGCGACCATTGTTTGGTTCCCCGCACCGTGTCAATGCCCGGACTGTCGCACCGAAGGACCTAATCACGAAAAAAGCGCGCGCTTTGTCAGCCCGTTGCAAAATGTGGCAACTTTCCGGCGAGTTGTCCGTTATATAGGGCTTCCCATTTCGTAGTATGAAATTTCGAGCGCAATGAACCAGAAATCGAACTCCGGTGGCTCGCGCCGCAAAACGCCATTGACCATCCGTGATCCGGAGCCGGTGGCCGAGGTTGCGCAGGTCTGGCTAACGGCGTCCCAGATCGCGACCGTCGGTATCTTCATCATTGCGCTGATTGCGGCGCTCAGCCTGGCACGGCCGGTGCTGCTGCCGGTGGCTTCGGCCTTTGTCATCACGATGATGCTTGGGCCTCTCTCGGCGCGGGCTGACCGGGCGCGCATACCGACCGTGCTGACGGCCGTTGTGCTGTGGTTGCTGGTGATCGCGGTGGTCTACGGCGTGATCGTGCTGCTGGCAGCGCCGGTGGTCGACTGGCTCGGCAAGGCGCCCGATATCGGCCGGACGATCCAGGACAAACTGCGTCTGCTCGACCGGCCGCTGGCAGCGTTGCAGGACATGCGCAACGCCTTGCTGCCATCCGACACCAAAGGCGGGCTCGGCTTCGACATCATGATGGTGGTTTCGCCTGCGGTGACGATTGTGACGCCCGCGATCGGGCAGATCTTCATCTTCTTTGGCTCGCTGCTGTTCATGTTGCTCGGCCGCTCGCACATCCGCCGCGTGCTGGTGGTGTTCTTCGATGACCGCGCGGCCCGTCTGCGCACGCTTAAAATCATGAACGACATCGAACACAACCTGACCAGCTATCTCAGCACGGTGGGCATGATCAACATCGTGGTCGGCATCGCCGCCGGTATGATCGCATGGATCGTCGGTCTGCCCGATCCGGTAGCGTGGGCGGTACTGGGCTTCGTACTGAACTTCATTCCCTATATCGGCGCCTTCATCATGCAGGCGGCGCTGTTTCTCGTCGGCATCGTGACGTTTCCGACGCTGTTTCAGGCGATGTTAGGGCCGCTGCTCTACCTCACGTTTACCTCGCTGGAGGGCCACTTCATCACGCCCGGGATCATCGGTCGCCGCCTGACGCTCAATCCGCTGAGCGTGTTTCTGGCGCTGGTGTTCTGGAGCTGGCTGTGGGGACCGGTCGGCGCTTTCCTGTCGGTGCCGCTCCTGATCATGGGGCTGGTGGCCATCAGCCATCTGTTCCCCAATGAGGATCCAACCTTGCCGGTATGACGCTGGCGGATCGGTCGCCGTCACGCTAGACACCAGCTCCCGCAGGCCGCACTCGGTTCGACACCGCGATGGACTTAAGCAGCAGCTTTGAACAGATCATCGCCTTCGTCCGCGACAACGCCGCGTGGGCGCCGCCGATCGTGTTTGCGCTCGCATTCGCGGAGTCACTGGCCTTTGTGTCGCTGCTCATCCCGGCCTGGGGGCTGCTGGTGGCGATTGGCGGATTGATGGAGTCGGGCGGCCTCAACTTCTGGCCGATCTGGATCGCCGGTTCGCTCGGCGCGGCTTTTGGGGACTGGGTGTCGTACTGGATCGGCCAGAAGATCGGGCCGCCGGTGGCCAAGATGTGGCCGCTGTCGCGCCACCCGAACCTGTTGCCGCTGGGCGAAGCCTTCATCAGGAAGTGGGGCGTTCCCGGCATTTTCATCGGCCGCTTCTCGGGGCCGTTGCGCGCTTCGGTGCCGTTGATCGCCGGCATTTTCGAGATGCCGTTCTGGCGATTCCAGTTCGCCAATTTTTCATCGGCGTTTGTCTGGGCAGCCGTGCTGCTGGCGCTCGGCGGCGGCATTTCCGAACTGATCGCCTGGCTGTGGCCCTGACCGTGCTGCGATGCAACGGCGGGTCGGTGCGCAAAAGTGTCTGGAATTCCGGAGTTTTTTCTTTCAAAAACGTCTGGCTACGGATCAAGGCCCGTCGCTGGCCTTGCGACGTTATGTTTCGGAATAGGGGCGGTCGTGCGGGGTTATAGTCTTGCGTAGACTGGGCTGGCGACCCGGCTGACGAGGCCAATCACAAACAAGGCGTGGCATTAACGCCGACCGAGATTTCACACCACTCGGACCAATTCAAACCACAGGGAGACATCCATGATCGAACTTTCGCGCCGTAACATGCTCGCAGGGGCTGCGGTGGTAACCGCCGCTGGCCCGCTCGGAATCAGCGCGCCTGTGCTCGCTGCAGCGCCGCCGGCCGGCAAGCAGAACGCCGGTTTCTACCGGACCAAGCTCGGCACCCTGGAATTGACGGTGGTGACCGACGGCGTGCGTGTTTTCCCGCTGCCCGACACTTTCGTTCGCAATGCCAAGAAGGACGAGGTCAACGCCGCGTTGCGCGCCGCCTTCATGAAGCCCGACGAAATGGTGATCCCGTTCAATCCGACAGTCGTCAACACCGGCTCGAAACTTGTTCTGATCGACACCGGCTCCGGCCCTGGCGCTCTGGCGCAGACCAAGGGCGCGGTCGGCCAGTGTCATGGCAACCTGGCCGCAGCTGGCATTCAGGCGAGCGCAATCGACACCGTGATCATTTCCCATTTCCACGGCGACCACATCAACGGCCTGCTCACAGCCGATGGCAAACCTGCCTTCACCAATGCGGAGGTCATGGTACCGGCGGCGGAATGGGCGTTCTGGATGGACGACGCCAACATGGGCAAAGCCCCGGAAGCCGCCCAGGCCGCCTTCAAGAACGCGCGGCGCGTGTTCGGCGCGCTCGGTAACAAGGTCACCCAGTATCAAGGCGACAAGGAACTGGTGCCCGGCATCACGTCGGTTTCCACGCCGGGCCATTCGCCAGGGCATACGTCGTTCGTCATCGCGTCGGGCGACCAGAGCCTGTTCTGGCAGGCCGATGTCACCAATGCTCCCGCCTTGTTCGTGCGCAATCCGGGCTGGCACGTCATGTTCGACATGGACGGACCGGCGGCCGAAGCGACGCGCCGCAAGGTCTATGACCGGCTGGCGGCCGATCGTCAGATGATGGCGGGCTTCCACTTCCCGTTCCCGGCAATCGCCCATATCGAGAAGGACGGCAACGGCTACCGTCAGGTGCCGGTCGCCTGGAATCCCAGCATCTGAACGACCGCGTTGGAACACATCGAGGAAGGCCGCCGCGTTGGCGGCCTTCTGTTTATGGGGCATTCTTGACCCGGATCGGGCCGCGTCCTATATCGCGGCCATGATGACTTCGACCGCGATTGCGTATCGCCGCCGCCGTGCCGCTCCGGCACGGGCGCGCCGTTAGCGTTTGCCCCGTGCCGCCGGGATTTGGCCGCGGCACTTTCATCCAGCCTTGCCCGATCCGCTCCGAACCCTCCCGCAAGGGAGGTATGTTATGCCCGCCGGCGATGTTGCGGCGACCTGAAGGAATAAGACAATGGCGACCAAGGCAAAGATCGGCGTGCTCGGCGCCTCCGGTTACACTGGGTCCGAACTGGTGCGCATGCTGTTGCGCCACCCGCGCGCCGAGCTGGCGCTGCTGACCGCCGAGCGCAGTGCCGGCAAGGCCATGCGCGATGTGTTTCCACAGTTCGCGCCCTATGAGCTGCCGACGCTGGTGGCGCTCGAGGGACTCGATTGGGCATCGCTGAAACTGGATCTGGTGTTCTGCGCGCTGCCGCACGCCACGACGCAGAAGGTGCTGCAGGAGCTTCTGAGCAAGGCGCCGGCGACCAAGGTTGTTGACCTGTCGGCCGACTTCCGCCTGGCCGATACCGCGGCCTATGCCAAATGGTACGGCCACGACCATCATGCGCCCGAGCTGCAGAAGGAAGCCGTCTACGGCCTGGCTGAAATTCACCGGCGCGCCATCAAGCAGGCGCGGCTGGTCGCCAACCCGGGCTGCTACACCACGTGCGCACAGCTGCCGCTGATCCCGCTGGTCAAGGCCAAGGCGATCGACCTCGACGAGATCGTGATCGACGCCAAATCCGGCATGACTGGTGCCGGGCGGGCGGCCAAGGAAGCCATGCTGTTTTCAGAAGTGTCGGAAGGGTTCAACGCCTATGGCGTCGGCGGCCACCGGCACATGGCCGAACTCGACCAGGAGCTGTCGCTGGCCGCCGGCCGGGAGGTGCTGGTCACCTTCACGCCGCATCTGGTGCCCATGAACCGGGGTATCCTCTCGACCATTTATGTCCGGGGCAAGCGCGGCCGCACGCCTGAGGAGCTTCATGCGATACTTTTAAAGTTCTACGTGAAGGAGCCCTTCGTACACGTTTTGCCGTTCGGCCAGACGCCGCAGACGCGGCATGTCCGCGGCTCCAACATGACCTTCATCGGTGTCGCCGCCGACCGCGTGCCGGGCCGGGCCATCGTCATTTCCGCGCTTGATAATCTGGTGAAAGGCGCCTCCGGCCAGGCCATCCAGAACATGAACCTGGTGATGGGCTATCCGGAGACCATGGGCATCGATCAGGTGGCGCTGTTTCCCTGATTCGCGGGGTACACTGGTGGCGTCCGTCAGCGCTCTTGCCGGAGACGCATGCCATGTTCGAGGTCAGCAACCAGCCGCCGCCGCTCGAGCCCTATAACCTGTTTGCCAGCGATGCCGTGTTGCGCGCGGCTGTCGAACGCGAAGGTGCCGCTTGGGCGGCGCCGGATCTGGAAGCGCTCGGCGCGACCCTGGGCCACCCGGACACCCTTGCGCTGGGGCATGCTGCCAACCGGCATCCGCCCGTCCTGCGGGCCTTCGACCGCTTCGGCCATCGGATCGACGAGGTGGAGTTTCACCCGGCCTGGCATGCGCTGCTCGGGATGGCCGTGAAGGCCGGGCTGCATTCAAGCCCCTGGGCCGCGCCGAAGCCGGGTGCGCATGTGGCGCGCGCGGTCGGCACCTACATGCTTGGCCAGGTCGAGAGCGGCGTCTATTGCCCGATCGCCATGACCTACGGTGCGGTGCCGACCTTGCGGTAATCGCCGGCGGTCGCCGCGGAA
>JALHNV010000020.1 GCA_022843325.1 Pseudolabrys sp.
CCAAAGCCGTCGAAGGGCCGGGTAACGACCCGCGCGCCTTTTTCCGCCGCGATCGCCGCGGTGCCATCGTCGCTGCCGGCATCCACGACGATGCGTTCATCGGCAAAAGCCACGCTGTCCAGGCAGGCGCCGATATTGGCGGCCTCGTTGCGGGTGATGATGATGACCGTGAGGCGCGGCATAGCGGTTCCCGGCCGATCTCAGCGCGGCTTTGGCGTACGGCTGCGTTCGACCATGGCGGTGGTCGACTGCCCCGGCACCAGATCGATCAGCACCACCTCGCCGCCCAGCGCCTCGACAATGTCGTGTCCGACCACGTCCTCGCGTTTGTAGTCGCTGCCTTTGACCAGCACCGTCGGCTCGACGCGCCCGATCAGCTCTTTCGGCGTGTCCTCGTCGAAAACGACGACCAGATCGACCGCTTCCAGCGCCGCCAGCAACTCCGCGCGCGCCGCCACCGTCTGCACCGGCCGCCCGGCGCCCTTGAGCCGCGTCACCGAGGCGTCGCCGTTCAAGCCGACCACGAGGCGATCGCAGGCGGCCCGCGCGCCGGCCAGCAGCTTGACGTGGCCAGGATGCAGCAGATCGAAACAGCCGTTGGTGAAGCCGATGCGGAGGCCCTGTTTGCGCCACTCGTCGAGATGCTCGTCGAGCAACGCCCAGTCGAACACGATCTTTTCCTCGCCGGCGCGCGACGCCGCCGGCAGGATGCGGGCGCGCAATTCGGCGACCGACAGCGTCGCGGTGCCGCGCTTGCCCACCACCACGGCTGCGGCGGCGTTAGCGGCGCGCATGGCGGCCTCAAAACCGGTCTGCATGGCCAGCATCCCGGCCAGCACCGCGACCACGGTGTCACCCGCCCCAGACACATCCCGCACCCGCACAGGATAGGCAGGGACGTGGACCGGCGTGCCCTCGCCCACCAGCGTCATGCCGGCTTCGCTGCGCGTCACCAGCACCGCTTCGGCGCCGAGCGCGCGGCGAAGGCCGCGGGCGGCCTCAGCGACTTCGGTATCAGACTGCGCCGGGGAGGCCGTCGCCTCCGCCAGTTCCTGCCGGTTCGGCGTGATCAGCGTCGCGCCGCGATAGATGCCGTAGTCGCGGCCCTTGGGGTCGACCACCACCGGCTTGCCCAGCGCGGTCGCGGCCTCGATCACCGCGCGGATGACGCGCGGCGTCAGCGCGCCCTTGGCGTAATCGGACAGCACCACGGCGCCAGCGCGCGGCAGCGCCTTGATAACGTGATCGATCAAGGCGTCTTCGCTGGCCGGGTCGATCGGCTGCGCCATTTCCCAGTCGGCGCGCAGCATGTGGGTCGAGTGATGCTCGGAGACGAAGCGCACCTTGCGCGTTGTCATGCGCGACGGCTCGACCACCAGATGGAATTCGATCAGCGGATGGGCGCCCAGCGCGTCGGTCAGCGCGCGGCCGGCCTCGTCGCTGCCGACAACGCCGACGAAGATACAGCGCGCGCCGAGCGAGACCAGATTGCGCGCGACATTCCCGGCGCCTCCGATCATCACTTCGCTGCGCTTGACCGCGATCACCGGCGTCGGCGCCTCGGGCGAAATGCGCGACACCTCGCCATAGATGAATTCGTCCAGCATCAGATCGCCGATGCAGAGCACGGTCTGCTCGGACAGCGAGGCGAGATGCTTGTCGAAATCGAACATCACAAACTCCGCTCATTCCCGCGCAAGCGGGAATCCAGAACCCGAATTGCAAGGACGGAGTTGACCGGCCCTGGGTCCCCGCTTTCGCGGGGACGAACGGGAGAGTGCGCTGATCGAAATGGAAAACGCGTCATCATCGGTACCGGTCGGTGCGATCGAGATAGCCGGTCACGTACTGGCTGACGGCGCTCTCGAGCGACGTGAAGCCGGCGTTGTAGCCGGCGCGGCGGAGATTCTCGACGCTGGCTTGGGTGAAGTACTGGTACTGGCCGCGGATAGACTCCGGCATGTCGACGTATTCGATGTTCGGCGTCCGGCCCAGCGCCTTGAACATGGCGCCGATCATGTCGCGGAAGCTTTCGGCCTGACCGGTGCCGACGTTGAAGATGCCGTTGACCGACGATGAATCGAGCAGCCAGCGCAGCACGGCGACCGCGTCGTCGACATAGATGAAATCGCGGCGTTGTTCGCCGTCGGCGATGCCGTCGCGGTGCGACTTGAACAGCCGCACCGGCTGGCCCGCCTTGGCGCCGTCGAACACCTTGGCCAGCACGCTCATCATGTGGCCCTTGTGATATTCGTTTGGACCGTAGACGTTGAAGAACTTCAGTCCGATCCAGCGCGGCGGGAGCTTTTTCCTTTTTACGTAGCGGTCGACCAGCGCCAGATCGAACAACTGCTTGCTCCAGCCATAAAGGTTCATCGGCTTGAGCTTGCGCAGCGCCTCAAGCGACCCGTCGTCGACAAAGCCCTGCTCGCCCTCGCCATAGGTGGCGGCCGACGAGGCATAGAGGAACGGCGTGCCGGTCGCCGTGCACCAGTCCAGCAGGCGCAGCGACAGCCGGAAATTGTTTTCCATCACCAGGTCGCCGTCGGTGGCGGTGGTATCGGAAATCGCCCCCATGTGGATCACGGCGTCCAGCTTGCGGCCGGCGAGCCAGGCCGTCAGCTCCGCCGGCGGCACCAGGTCCGCCACCTGCCGCTTGGCCAGATTGCGCCATTTGTCGTCGGAACCCAGCCAATCGCTCACGGCGACGTCGGTCGAGCCCGCCTCATTGAGGCTGGCCACCACATTCGACCCGATAAAGCCGGCCCCGCCGGTCACCAAAAACATTCTGCCCTCACCCGGTTCGTCGCCACCTTTGCCCCAGACCGGACGACGGCGCAAATACCGGGGCCCATTCGCCCGCATTTCCCTCCTGATACGGTGAAAATGGCGGCTGGACACTGACCGGCCCGGCGGGTAACGGCTGCCTACCCATGGCCGCAGAACCAGCACCAAAGCCCGTCCTGATCGTCCCCTACGTCTGGATCGGCGACTTCGTGCGCTGCCATTCGGTAGTGCGGCTGCTGCGGACGCAAATGCCGGACCGGCCCGTCGATATCGTCTCCAGCAGCCTGTGTGGTCCACTGGCCGACTACATGCCGGGCGTCCGCCGCGCGATTATCGCCGATTTGCCCCGCCGCAGGCTCGGGCTCGCCCAGAATCGGGCATTGGCCGACCAGTTGCGGCCAGCGGGCTATGGCCAGGCCCTGGTGATGTCGCGCAAATGGAAAGCGGCGCTGGCGCCGATGCTGGCCGGCATCCCCGTCAGGACCGGCTTTGCCGGCGAGGCCCGTGTCGGCCTGATCAACGACATGCGCTGGGGCGAAAAAAAGCACCCGCGGATGATCGACCAGATGGGGGCGCTGGCGCTGCCGAAAGGCGCGCCGCTGCCGCCGGACTGGCCGCTGCCGGAACTCAAGGTTCCTCCGGCCGAACTGGCCGCCTGGCGCGCCCAGCACAGCCTGGAGGCCGACGGCCGACCGGTGGTGACCGTATCGCCGGGCGCCGTCGGCGCCGGCAAGGCATGGCCCGCCGCGCACTACGGTGCGCTGGCGCGGGCGCTGACGCAGGACGGCGCCACCGTCTGGGTGCTTGGCGGGCCCGGCGAAACCCCGCTGGCAGCCGAGATCGCCGCGGCCGGCGGTGACGGCGTCCGCGACCTCACCAGCAACGACCTGCGCAACGCCATTCTGGCGCTGGCCGCCGCCGACGTCTCGGTCACCAACGATTCCGGCCTGATGCACGTCTCGGCGGCCATCGGCACCCCGACGGTGGCGATCTTCGGCCCGACCAGCCCGTGGCATTGGAAGCCGCTCAACCCGGTCGCGGCGATCCTCGAGCCGCCCGGCGACGACTTGGCACGCCAGCGCGCCCGGCTGGAAGGCAATCCGGCCGTCAGCCACCGCCGCACCGCCGACGTCGCGGTCGAGGCCGTGCTGGCGGCGGTCCGCGACGCCCTGCGCAAAGGGCGTTAACACTCGCCGCCGATGCAATCCTGACGCCTTACCCGGTCCGTGCTACAAAATCGGACGTCACCTCAACCCTATCGAGCGACATGGCCGAACCGAAAACTGCCGACTCCAGCCGCCAGCGCGCGCAAGCGGGCATCGACTGCGCCCTGCGCACGCTCGACGCCGAAGGCAGCGGCATCGAAGCGCTCAAGGAAGCGCTGCGCGACGGCCTGGGCGCGCCTTTTGCGGCAGCGATGGACATGATCCGCGCCTCGCCGGGCCGCGTGATTGTCACCGGCATGGGCAAGTCGGGTCACGTCGGCCACAAGATCGCCTCGACTTTCGCCTCGACCGGCACGCCGGCGCTGTTCGTGCATCCGGCCGAGGCCAGCCACGGCGATCTCGGCATGATCACGCAAAGCGACGTGATCCTGGCGCTGTCGTGGTCGGGTGAAACGGCTGAGCTGAAAAGCGTCACCGACTACTCGCGCCGCCACAAGATCGGTCTGATCGCCATGACCGCCAACGCCGACTCGACTTTGGCGCGCACCGCCGACGTCGTGCTGGCGCTGCCGCAGGCGCGCGAGGCCTGCCCGCACAATCTGGCGCCGACCACCTCGGCGCTGATGCAGCTCGCGCTCGGCGACGCGCTGGCGATCGCACTGCTGGAAAGCCACGGCTTCACCGCGATCGATTTCGGCATGCTGCATCCGGGCGGCAAGCTCGGCGCGTTGCTCAAGCAAGTGGCCGACCTGATGCGCACCGGCGACGCCATGCCGCTGGCGGCGCTCGGCACGCGGATGTCGGAGGCGATTCTGGAAATCTCGGCCAAGGGCCTCGGCTGCGTCGGCATCGTCGATGCGCAAGGCGCGCTGGTCGGCATCATCACCGACGGCGACCTGCGCCGCCACATGCGCAACGACATGCTCAACGCCCTGGTCGATGACATCATGACCCGGAAGCCGAAGACGGTGCGGCCAGATCATCTGATCAGCGAGACACTCGAGCTGCTGAATTCGACCAAGGTCACCGCTTTGTTTGCGGTCGAGGCCGGCAAGCCGGTCGGCGTGATCCACATCCACGACCTGCTGCGCGCCGGCGCGGCCTAGCGCAGCAGCCCTTCGGCCGCGGCTTGCACGGCCGCCACCGTCGGCGCTTCGCCCTTGGCCCCGAGCACCGAGAGCGGCCCGTTGCCGACCGGGCCGGTCAGGCTCGGCACGCTGGCGGCGAAGATCGCCACCAGCGGCACCGAGAGCGCCGCCGCGAGATGCAGCAAACCCGTATCGACGCCAACGACAAGGGCAGCGCCGCCGAGCAGCCGCGCCACCTGATCGAGCGGCGCCCGCGCCGGCACCCGCGCGCCGGGCAATGCTGCCGCCAGACGCTCGCTGCGCAGCCGCTCAGCGTCGGTGCCCCAGGGCAATACGAGTTCCAACCCGGCGGTGTGCAGCGACTTGCCGAGCGCGATCCAGTTTTCTTCCGGCCACTGTTTGTCCGCCCGCGCTGTGGCATGCAGTAGCACCGCGTAGCGCGGTCCATCCGGCCTGCGTCGCGCGCGGTCGAGCCCGAAATCCGGCGCGCCTTGCGGCGTGTAGCCCAGCGCCATTCCGGTCAGGATGCGGTTGCGCTCGACCGCATGCAGGTCGCGGCTGACAGTGTGTCGAACGTCGTAGAACCGGGCGCCCAGCGGCTCGCGGATACTCGCGGCGTCATAGCCGTGCCGCCGGCCGCGCGCGACGCGGGCGATCGCCGCCGAACGGAGCAGCCCCTGGCTGTCGATGATCTCGTCGTAAGCCGGCGCGCGAATGGCCTTCAGGCTTGCCGCGATCTCGCGCAAGGTCGCGGGCGCATAAAGCGACTTGCGCCAGCGCCGCCAAGCGACCGGAACCACGTGATCGACCGCGGGGTGCAACGCCACCAGCGGCGCGAAGGCCTCTTCCACCAGCCATGAAAAACGCGCGCCGGGGCGCGCCTTGCGGGCCTCGGTCAAGGCGGGCATGTGGTGGACAACATCTCCGAGAGAAGACGTCTTGATGAACAGAATATCGGCCATAGCGCTCCGGAGCATCCATATACCGGCCATTAAGCATGGCCGCCATAACTCTGACCACCAAACCCTTGATAAGCCGTCTTTCACGCCGATCGGATAGAACGGTTCGGGATTTGCAGGGACAGTTACATGACGATTCTGGTTACGGGCGGCGCCGGCTATATCGGCAGCCACATGGTGCACGAACTGGTCGAAGCCGGCGAAGCGGTGGTGGTGCTCGACAACCTGTCGACCGGCTTTCGTTTTCTGATCCCGGGCAAGGTTCCCTTCGTCGCCGGCAGCACCGGTGACCGCGCGCTGGTCGCCAAGACCCTGCGCGAGCACAACATCACCGCCATCATCCATTTTGCCGCGTCGATCGTGGTGCCGGAATCGGTTGCCGACCCGCTCGGCTACTATGGCAACAACACCATGAACACCTGCAGCCTGCTCGATGTCGCCATCGAGTCCGGTGTCAAGCAGTTCATCTTCTCGTCGACCGCTGCGGTCTATGGAAACCCCGAAGAGAGCCCGGTGCGAGAAGATGCGGCGACCCTGCCAATCTCGCCTTACGGCACCTCGAAGCTGATGTCGGAGATCATGTTGCATGATGCCGGCAAGGCCCACGGCCTGCGTTTCGTCATCCTGCGCTATTTCAACGTCGCCGGCGCCGATCCCAAGCTGCGCACCGGCCAGTCGACACCGGCCGCGACGCATCTGATCAAGGTTGCCTGCGAGGCCGCGCTCGGCAAGCGGCCGAAGATCGACGTCTTCGGCACCGATTATCCGACGCCGGACGGCACCTGCATCCGCGATTACATCCATGTCAGCGATCTGGCGCGCGCGCACTCGGCGGCACTCGGCCACCTGCGCCGCGGCGGCGCCAGCGCCACTTTCAATTGCGGCTACGGCCGCGGCGCGTCGGTGTTCGAAGTGATCGACGCGGTGCGTCGTGCCAGCGGCGTCGACTTCCCGGTGGAGATCGCCGGCCGGCGCGCCGGCGACCCGGCCTCCCTGGTAGCGAATGTCGATCGCATCCGCTCGGTTCTCGACTGGCGGCCGCTGTACCAGGATCTCGACAATATCGTCGGCCACGCTTTGGCGTGGGAACGCCGCCTGCCCGGCAAGCGCACGCCCGTCCCGGCCTGAGGCGCCGTCCGGCGCCGTTGAACCGGGCTGTTTTCCTGATATATTCCAAAGCGGTGGGCAAAAAAGCGTCAGCCGCGCCCGCACCTTGACGGGCCCGGATCAATGCCCGACACAGGGCCAATGAACGACCCCAACCGACCCCAGACGGACAACGAGCGCTACCGCGCCACGGTCCTGATCCCGCGATTGCTCACCGAGCAAGGCATGGCGCACTGGCGGCGCTACGCGGTTGCGTTCGTTCTAATGGCGATTTCGGCCGGTTGCACGGCCTTCAGCGCCTACCTGATCGGCGACGTCATCAACCAGGCCTACGTCCACCGCAACCTGCCCGGCATCATCCTGCTCGGCGGCATCACCGCGGCTCTCTTCTCGGTCAAGGGATTGGCCACCTACGGCCACAACGTCGTGCTGTCGCAGATCGGCAACCGCATCGTCGCCAACAACCAGCGCGCCGTGTTCGCGAAACTGCTCAATGAGGGCATCGCCTTCTTCTCGAACCGCCATTCGACCGAGTTCATCGCCCGCCTCACGGCAGGCGCCGCCGCCGCCACCCAGGTGATCAATTTGCTGGTGGTGTCGGTCGGCCGGGATCTCCTGTCGCTGATCGGCCTGGTCATCGTGATGGTGGTGCAGGACCCGCTGATGTCGTTCTTCAGCTTCGTGGTGGCGCCGCCGGCCTTCTTCGTGCTGCGCAAGCTGGTCCGCCGCATCTATGCCATCGCGCGCAGCCAGTTCGACGGCAGCGCCCGCATCATCGAAACGCTGCAGGAAACTTTGCAGGGCATCCGCATCGTCAAGGCCTTCACCCTTGAAGACAAGATGCGCGAACGCTTCGACGCCAACGTCGCTTCCGTCGAGCGCGATGCCAACAAGATGGCGCGCGTCTCGCATCGCGCCAGCCCGCTGATGGAATCGCTGGGCGGCTGCGCCATCGCCATCGCCATCACCTATGGCGGTTACCGCGTGATCGAAACCGGCGCGACGCCTGGGCAGTTCTTCTCCTTCATCACCGCCTTCCTGCTGGCCTATGAACCGGCCAAGCGCCTCGCCCGCCTCAACATGGAGCTCAACAGCGCGCTGGTCGGCGTACGGGTTCTGTTCGAGGTGCTCGACAGCCCGCCCACCGAACGGCCCGATAGCGACCGCCCGGACCTCAAGGTCAAGTCGGCGCGGCTGACCTTCGACGACGTCCATTTCGGCTATCACGCCGAAGAGTCGGTGCTGCGCGGGATGTCGTTCACCGCCGAACCGGGCCTGCTGACGGCGCTGGTCGGCCCTTCCGGCGGCGGCAAATCGACGGTGTTCAACCTGATCCTGCACTTCTACGAAGCCCGCGGCGGCAGGATCGCCATCGACGGCCAGGACATCACCGCGGTGTCGCGCCGCTCGCTGCGCCAGCACATCGCCTATGTCGGGCAGGACGTATTCCTGTTCCGCGGCACCATCCGCGAGAACATCGCCTTCGGCAAACCCGGCGCCACCGAGGACGAAATCATCGCGGCGGCGAAGGGCGCTTACGCCCACGACTTCATCACCACCTTCCCGCGCGGCTACGACACGCCGGTCGGCGAACACGGGCTGCAACTGTCCGGCGGCCAGCGCCAGCGCGTCGCCATCGCCCGCGCCTTGATCAAGAACGCGCCGATCATTCTGCTCGACGAGGCCACCGCGGCGCTCGATTCCGAATCCGAATTGCAGGTGCGCGAAGCGATGGAGCATCTGTGCCAGGGCCGCACCACGCTGGCCATCGCGCACCGGCTGCACACCGTCTCCCATGCCGACCGCATCTATGTGGTGGAGGACGGCAAGGCGCTGGAGTCCGGCCGTCACGACGAGCTGCTGCGCCAGGACGGACGCTATGCCGCGTTCTACCGGCTGCAGCTCAAGGAACAGGAGCGGACGCAGCCGGCCGCCGCGATCGCCACCGGTAATTGATCCGTGGGGTCGCGGCGCGCTTTTCCGCCTTGTTCGGCCGCCGGGAATACGATACCCGGTTGACCGCCGGATCGAGCAAAACGCACCATTTCAACGATAATTTCCAACTGCAGAAGGCACATCCCATGAGCGCGGACTATGTCATTCCGGCGCCGCCGCAGGCGACCATCGCCGTGGCCGGCACGACCAAGGTTTTTCCGGTTCGCCGCATCTGGTGCGTCGGCCGCAACTACATCGAGCACATCCGCGAAATGGGCCAGGACGAGCGGCTGCCGCCGTTCTATTTCGCCAAGCCGGCCGACACCATCGTTCCGGATGGCGGCACGGTGCCTTACCCGTCGCTGACCAAGGACATGCATCACGAGGTCGAACTGGTCGTCGCGCTCAAGAGCGGCGGACGCAACATCCCGGTCGATAAGGCCAATGACTGCATCTACGGCTACGCCGTCGGCATCGACCTGACGCGCCGCGACCTGCAGATTGCCTCGCGCGAGCTGAAGCGGCCATGGGAAATCGGCAAGGCTTTCGATCACTCGGCGCCCTGTGGCCCGATCAAGCCGGCCTCGGAGACGGGCCACCCGAAGAAGGGCAAGATCACCCTCAAGTGCAACGGCACCGTCCGCCAGGACGGCGATCTGGATCAGCTGATCTGGAACGTGCCGGAAATCATCTCCAACCTGTCGGAAATGGTGGCGCTCGAACCGGGCGATATCATCATGACGGGCACCCCGGCCGGCGTTGCCGCCACGGTGGCCGGCGACAAGCTGGAATGCGAAGTCGAGGGCGTCGGCAAGCTGACCGTGACCATCGGTCCGGCGCTGAAGTAGCCCGACAGGCAACCGGTTGATGCGAATAAAAGGCCGGCGGATGGAACCGCCGGCCTTTTTTCGCGTTTTCTACGTGCCTTAGCGGCGCGAATCTTGATTAACGATTTGCTAATGGCTGGGCAGCAGACTGGATTCGCCGGGGCTTCAGACTGCGATTTGCGACCACGCAAGGATCAGGACCGATGGGCCAAGCTTTCACGTACAACCAGTCACTGTTTTCGGCTGCCGCGTCGCCGGAGGATATGGCCGCCCGCGTCATGCGGTTCGCGCCCGCCAGCGATGCCGAGGCCCTCAAGTTGCTGCGCGCCAGTTTTCCGGATTGTCCGCTGAGCGCCCGGGTGGCTGCGCTGGATTTTCTGATGCGGCAAACCAAGGGCCTCGCCAGCGCGGCGCGCTAGCGCGCGTCACATGCCCAGATAAGCCTGCCGCACGCGGTCGTCGACCAGCAGGGCTTCGCCCGTGCCGGTCAAGGTGATGCGGCCGTTCTCGAGCACATAGGCGTGGCTGGCAAGCTTCAGCGACACCGCGACGTTCTGCTCAACCAGGACGCAGGTCAGCCCATCGCGGTTGAGATCGCGCACCGTCTTCAGCACGCTCTGCACGACGGTCGGCGCAAGCCCCAACGACGGCTCATCGAACATCACCAGATCCGGCTCGCCCAGCAGACAGCGGCCGATGGCCAGCATCTGCTGTTCGCCACCCGACAGCGTGCCGGCGGCCTGGTGGCGGCGCTCGGTCAGCACCGGAAACATCGCATACATGCGGTCGAGATTGCGGTCACGCGCGGCCCGCGCCCGCGGCAGCATGGCGCCCATGGCGAGATTTTCCGCCACCGACAGGCCCGGGAAAATCTGCCGGCCTTCGGCGACCTGGCCGATGCCGAGATCGCAGACCTTGTGGCTCGGCCAGCCGGCGATGTCCTGGCCGCGATAGGTGATGCGGCCGCGCGCCGGTCTGTGCATGCCGGCGATGGTGCGGATCAGCGAGGTCTTGCCGGCGCCGTTGGCGCCGACGATGGCGACGATGGCGCCCTGTTCGATGTCGATGGAGACGCCGTCCAGCGCCTGGGCGTCGCCGTGAAAGACGTCGAGGTTTTCGACCGTGAGCATCAGACCGCCTCCGCCCCGAGATAGGAGTGGATGACGGCCGGATCGCGCACCACCTGCTCCGGCGGGCCTTCGGCGATCGAGGCGCCGTGGTGCATCACCAGAATGCGCCCGGCCAGCGCCATCACCGCGCGCATGACGTGTTCGATCAGCAGAATGGTCAGCCCCGTCTCGCGATTGAGATCCTGAAGGATGGAGACGATGCGGTCGGTCTCGGTCGGGCGCAGCCCGGCCATCACCTCGTCGAGCAGCAGCAGTTTCGGATCGGTCGCCAGCGCGCGCGCCACCTCCAGCCGCTTGCGATCGGGCAATGTCAGCGACGCGGCGCGCTGGTCGCGCTTGTCATAGAGATCGAGGCGGCGCAGCACCTCGTGCGCATGCCCGCGCGCCGCTTCCACCTGGTGACGGTGCAGCAGCGCGCCGACGATGACATTGTCCTCTACCGTCAGGCCCGGGAACGGCCGCACGATCTGGAAGGTGCGGCCGATACCGCGCCGGCAAATCTTGTCCGGCGTCAGCCCGTCGATGCGTTCGCCGGCGAAGGTGATGGTGCCGGTGTCCGGCGGAAACACGCCGGCGATCATGTTGAACAGCGTGGTCTTGCCGGCGCCGTTCGGACCGATCACGGCGAAGATGCCGCCTTCGGGCACCTCGAAGGTGAGCCGGTCGACCGCGACCAGGCCGCGGAAGCGCTTGCTGATGGTGTCGACCGACAAAAGCGCGCTCATGAGCCGCGCTCCGTCAGGCCGATGCGCTTGCGCAGCCAGGGCCAAACGCCGTCCGGCAACGCCACGATCACCAGCAGCAGGCAGATACCGTAGAACACCTGCTTGGCGCCCGGCAGATCGATGCCGAGACCTTCCAGCGTGGCGGACAGCGTTTCGGCCAGGCCCGTCAGAATGAAGGCGCCGAGAATCGGCCCGAACAGCGTGCCGACGCCGCCGACGATCGGCCCCAGAATGATCTCGATCGAGCGGGAGATGTGAAACACCTGCTCGGGGAACAGGTTGTTGTAGAAGAACGCATAGATCACGCCGGCGAACGAGGTCATGCCGGCCGAGATCACCACCGCCACCATCTTGTAATAGAAGGTGTCGATGCCGGCCGAGCGCGCCGCCTCCTCATCCTCGCGGATCGCCTGCCAGAAATAGCCCATGCGGCTTTGCAGCAGCGCCCGGCAGCCGATCAGCGCCAGCACGGTGGCCGTCAACAGGATGTAATAGAACATCACCGGATGGCCGCGCAGGTTCCACAGGTCGTTGTGCGTGTACTGCGCCACCGGCAGGAACAGACCGGCCGAACCTTTGGTCCAGGTCAGGTGATCGAAGCCGACGCGGGCGAACTCGGCGACCGCGATGGTGAGGATGGCGAAATAGACGCCGCCGACGCGAAAGCGAAATGCCAGGAAGCCGATGAAGGCGCCGGCCAGCGCCGCCACCGGCACCGCCACCAGCAGCCCGATCCACGGCCCGATACCGAAATGCACGTAGAGCGCCGCCGCCGTATAGGCGCCGAGGCCGACATAGAGCGCGTGGCCGAGCGACAACTGTCCGGCAAAGCCCATCATGATGTTCCAGGCCTGACCGATATAGGCGAAATACAGGATCAGGATCAGCACCGTCAGCAGATAGGACCCGGCGAACAGCGGCGCGGCGATCAGCGCCAGCAGCAGGACGCCGAGCAGGATCAACCCGCGCCGCGGAATGCCACCGAACAGACGTGCGATAATGCCGCCCATCACGCGGCCCTCTTGCCCATGATGCCCTGCGGCCGGAACAGCAGCACCAGCACAAGGATGCCGAAGGCGAACATGCTCTTGGCCGACGGCGAGAACATGAGCCCGGCCATGGCTTCGGTCAGACCGATGAGAACGCCGCCGAGCAGCGCCCCGGGCATCGAGCCGAGCCCGCCGGTAATGACGATGACAAAGGCGAGCAGCGTATAGGCCGGCCCCGCCGCCGGCGTGACGTCGAAGATCAGCAGCAGCATAGTGCCCGCCGCGCCGACGCAGGCCGAGCCGAGCCCGAAGGTCAGCGCGTACAGGCGCTTGACGTCGAGGCCGACCACCAGCGCGCCGGTGTAATTGTCGGCGCAGGCGCGGATCGCGGTACCGATGTGGGTGTAACGGAAGAAGGCAAACAGCGCCGCCGTCACCACCAGTGCGGCGCAGGCCGCATAGACTTTGGCGGCGTCGACGATCAGCGGCCCGATCTGGAAACTGTCATAGGAATAGGCGGTCTGGATGTTCTGCGCGTCCGGCCCGAAAATGATCAGCAGCACATTGATCATGATGATCGCGACCGCGACCAGCAGCAGGAACTGGCTATGCTCGGGCCGTGTGATGAAGCGGTTGATCAGCCCGGCCTGCATCACATAGCCGAGGCCGAACAGCAGCGCAGCGATCGGCAGCAGCATGATCAACGGGTCGAGGCGGAAGGTGGCGAACAGCACGATCGCGATGTACATGGCGATGGTCATCATCTCGCCATGGGCGAAGTTGACCACGCGCACCACGCCGAAAATGACCGACAGGCCCAACGCCATCAGCCCGTAGACCAGACCGGTCAGCACCCCGCCGACGGCGACATTGAGATAGACTTCTGCGGGCACAGATTGGTCCTATCGCAGCCCGGCGCAATGCGCCGGGCGCCTCAGGGTGACGTATCGCATGCGAGCCGGCGTCAGGCGCGCTTGTCGTAGGGTGTCAGCGGCCACTCCGCCTTGGCGTTGGCCGCCTCTTTCGGCGCGACCGTCACCAGCTTGCCGCCGCGGTTCTGGATTCCCGAGATCTTCAGGGACGAGTTCTGACCCTTGGCGTCGAACAAAATGCCGGGGCCGGGGCTGGTATTGTTGGTGATGTTGGTGGTGCGGATCGCGTCGGCCAGCGCCTTCGGATCGGTCGAGCCCGCCCGCTTGTAGGCGTCGGCGGCCACCAGCAGCGCCTCGAAGGTGTAGACGTGGTTGGTGTTCAGATTGACGCCGGCATGGGCCTTGGCCAGCGCCGCCTCGAGCTGCTTGCTGAGCGGCTTGTTGGGATCGTACCACGGCACGAAGCTGAGCGGCCCGTCCGACAGCTTGCCGAGGGTCTTGAGATACTGATCCTCATACCAGCCCGGCCCCATGCTCAGGATCGCCATCGGCGACCAGCGCTGCTTGACCAGTTCGCGGGTCAGCAGGATGGCGTCGTTGAGGCGGCTGACCATGATCAGCGCATCGGCTCCCGTCGCCTTGGCCTTGGAGATTTCAACCGACAGATCGCGCGCCGCGGGATCGTAGGAGATGGTCTCGACAATCTTGTAGGGCATGTCGAACTTCGGCATCACCGCGCCGATGCCGCCCTTCATCGCCGTTCCGAACGTGTCGTTGACGTGCAGGAACACCGCCGTCTTCGGCACAGAGCTGGAGGCCGCAAAAATTTCCTTCTGGGCGGCAAAGGCGCCACCGAGGATCATGCCGGCGGTCGGGAAGTTGCGGAACACGAACTTGTAGCCCTGCTCGGTGATCGGCGGCGCGGCGGCGATATTGATGACGTAGGGAATGCCTTTCTGTTCAGCCACCTGCGCGATCGCGGTCGATTGACCGGAGTCGAAGGCGCCGACCAGAAGCTGCGCACCTTCCGAGATCAGCTTCTCGGCGCGCGAACGGGCGATTTCAACGTTGGTTTCGGTATCGGCATTCATGAGCTGCAGCGGCGGCATGCCCATGTCCTTGAGGATGCCGGCGGTGATATCGACGCCGCGCTGGCAGTCCTGGCCGATGCCGGCCTGGTAGCCGGAGCGCGGCAGCAGCACGCCGACCTTGAGCGGCGTGCCCTGCGCGCGGACGATGTTGAACGGTGCGGTACCGGCGACGATGCCCGCGGCGCCAAGCCCGGCGCTGAATGTGCGGCGGCTGACACGGGTCGAATTCTGCGATTTGCGACTCATTGTTGTCCTCCCTGGCCCCGCTCATGGGCTGTTATGGCAGATGATGCCGGATTCATTCCGATCCTTACAAGCGAGAAAACCGACGGCGAAATGTCGCCGCGATGCGCCATTTCTGGCCGCCCAACTCGCCATATTGTTGACGTCGACAACAATTCAGTCAACATCGATATCGTCGCCGGAGAATGCTGCAATGCGGTCAGGAAAACGCGCTGCCAAGCTTACCGCCGTCCATCCTGCCGAAAGCAGGCCGGCGGTCGATCTGGACGACCTCAACAACCGGCTCGGCTATTTTGTCCGCCGGGTGCAGGTTTGGGTATTTCAGGATTTCATCCGCCGCCTGTCCGGCGTCGATCTCAGTCCGGCGCAATTCTCGGTGCTGGTGGTGATCGGCGCCAATGCCGGTCTGTCGCAATCAGCGCTGGCCGCGACCCTCGGCATCGAGCGCGCCCGGCTGGTGCGGCTGCTGCACGGGTTGGAGCAGCGCGCATTGACCCAGCGGCTGGACGACGCCGACGACGGCCGCCGCCACGCGTTACACCTCACCCGCGACGGCCGGAAGCTGCTGACGCGCGCCAAGGCGCTGGCGGCCGAACATGAAGCGGCACTCAAGGAAAAACTCGGGCCCGAGCGCTACCGCATGATGTTCGAGGCCGCCCGCGGCTTCTGACTTCACGCGGCGAGCAGACGCTCCACCGCCGCGGCGATGCGGAACAGCCGGTGGTCGTGACCGTTGCGCGCCACCAGCATCAGCCCGCAGGGCAAGCCGTCGCTGGGCAACGGCAGCGAGATCGCGCAGGCGTTGAAGAAATTCCAGATCGAGGTGTTCCGCAGCAACATGGCGTTCTTGCGCGCAAACACGTCTTGCGCCGACATCTCGGCGATGGTCGGCGCGACGATCGGCGTGGTCGGCATCACCAGCACGTCGAGGTCGGCGAGTTGCGCATCCATGCGCCGCACCAGCGCATTGCGCTCGTTCAACATCGCGATGTAATCGGCGGCGCTGATGGTCCGCGCCCGCTCCAGCCGCGCCCGGACATTGGGATCGACCAGTTCGCCGCGGCGGTCGAGGCGGTCGCGGTGCACGCTGAAGGCTTCCGGCGGCTGCACGCCGCCGCGACCGTTGACGCGGGCCTGGTCGTCCAGCAAGGGCAAAGCATGATCGGTGAGATGGGCGCCGGCGCGCCTCAGGGCATCGAGCCCCGCAGCGAAGCCTTTAGCCACGGTCTCGTCGAGCTTGTCGAGCGGCATGCCCTGCGCGATGCCAATGCGCAGGCCGGCGAGCGGCGCGGCCTCCAGCGGCGAGAATGCGTCACCTGCCATGACCGCATCGGCCCTGGCGCAGGCAGCAACCGAGGTGGCCATCGGCCCGATCGAGTCCATGGTCTGCGACAGCGGGAACGCGCCCGTGGTGGGAATCCGCCAGGCGCTCGGCTTGTAGCCGACGATCCCGCACACCGACGCCGGAATGCGGGTGGAGCCGCCGGTGTCGGTGCCAATGGCGATTTCGCACATGCCGTCGGCAGCGGCGACGACGCCGCCCGACGACGAACCGCCGGGCACACGGGCGCGGTCGGCGGGATTGCCCGGCGTCCCGTAATGCGGATTCATGCCGACGCCGGTAAAGGCAAATTCCGACATGTTGGTCTTGGCAACGATAACGGCGCCGGCCGCACGCAGCCGCTGCACCACCGGCGCATCGGTCGAGGCCGGCGCTTCCTCTTCGGCCAGAAGCTTCGAGCCGGCACGCGTCACCTCGCCGGCGACGTCGAACAGATCCTTGATGCTGACAATGACGCCGTCGAGCGGCCCCAGCGAGATGCCGTGGCGCGCCCGCGCATCGGCGGCTTCCGCTGCCGCCTTGGCGGCATCGCGATAGACGGTGAGACAGGCGCGCGCGCCCTCGCCCTTCGGGTCGTCGATGCACGCCAGCGCCGCGTTGAGCCGTTCCTGTGCCGATGCCGTCTTCATGGTTGCAGTCCGCCTTTCGTCTCGATGAATTTCGCAATCTCGTCGACGCCCTTGCCTTCGCGCATGTTGGTGAAGACGAAGGGCCGGACGCCGCGCATCTTCTTGGCGTCGCGGTCCATCACCTCAAGCGAGGCGCCGACATAAGGCGCCAGATCGATCTTGTTGATCACCAGCAGATCGGAGCGCGTGATGCCCGGTCCACCCTTGGACGGGATCTTGTCGCCGGCGGCGACGTCGATGACGTAGATAGTGATGTCAGCCAGTTCCGGCGAGAAGGTCGCAGCCAGGTTGTCGCCACCGGATTCGATCAGCACCAGATCGAGCTGAGGGAATTTGGCGCGCATCTCCGCCACCGCGGCCAGATTGATCGAGGCGTCCTCGCGGATCGCAGTATGCGGACAGCCGCCGGTCTCGACGCCGGCGATGCGCTCGGCCGGCAGCGCACCGGAGCGCACCAGATATTCGGCGTCCCACTTGGTGTAAATGTCGTTGGTGATGGCGGCGATCTCGAAGCGGTCGCGCAGGGCCTTGCACAACAGGTCCATCAGCGCGGTCTTGCCGGAGCCGACCGGACCGCCAACGCCGACGCGCAGGGGGCCGTGGGGGTTTTTCATTTTCAACCTCTCGACCGTCATGCCCGGCTTTATGCCGGGCATCCACGTCTTTCCTTGTCAGACATAAGCAAGACGTGGATGGCCGGGACAAGCCCGGCCATGACGAATAATGTCACGACCGAAACAGCCTTGTGTACTGCGTCTCGTGCCGGGCGCTGGCGAGGTCGGCGCGGAACGCGGCCGAGCCGAGATCGTCAAGCGAGGCCGCGAACGCGCGTTGGGCGGTAGCAGCCACCTGCGGCTCCAGCGCCGCCATGACCCGCAGGCCATCGCTCTGGCCGAGCGGGATCAGCCGCACGCCGGACGACACCCAGTTGGCGAGCACCGCCTGCAGATAGCCAAGCAGCGCCGGCTCAAGCGCGACGCCGTGGCCGCTGGCGGCGACGCCGACCGCCACCGGATAGGCCACCGGGCCGTCCCAGACGGTCTTGAGCCGGTCGATCGACGCGCAAGGCCAGGCGGCGCACGTCGCTTCGACAAAGGCATTGCCCTGCGCGGTGGTCTCCAGATGGCGCTCCCGCGTCGGTGCGAAGGCAGCCGCGAGCTCGGCGACGCCGCGCAGGGCCGCATCGTCGTCCGCCGCGGCGGCGCGGTGCGCGTGCGCCAGGAAGACGGCGTCGCAAAAGCCGCCGCCTTCGGCCAGCATCACGCCGAGCCAGCTTTGCAGCGTCGCGGCATCGGTGATGTCGCCGGCCTCGATCGCCCACTCGATGCCGCTGGAATAAGAGAAGGCGCCGACCGGATAGGCCGGCGACAGCCAGGCCATCAGGCGGTAGAGGGCGGCGGGAGCGATGTCCTCCCGCTCATTCCCGCGCAAGCGGGAATCCAGTTCTTCCGAGGGCTTGGCCCTGGGTCCCCGCTTTCGCGGGGACGAGCGGATGAGCGGCTTACCCCCCATGATCATGGCCATGATCGTGCCCCGGCCCCGGCCCCGGCGCCGGCGCCGGCGACTCCGGGTCGAACGCCGCCTCCAGCGGAATCAAGTGCGCGCCGAGGCCGCGCAGCATCTCCTCCAGCACATGATCGCGGCGGATGCGGAGATGCTCCCCGACAATCTGCACTTCGGTGTGGCGATTGCCGAGATGCCAGGCCAGCCGCACCGACTCCAGCCCGTGGGCGCAGACCTCGATCAGCGGCTCCGGCGCGCCCACGACAGCGACGATCGACCCGTCGTCGAGCACCAGGCCGTCGCCATCGCGCAGGCTGACCGGTTTTTCGAAGTCGAGCAGCATCTGTGTGCCGTTCGCGCCGGTCAGCACGATGCGCCGCCGATTGCGGTCATCGGCGGCGAGCGTGACGCGGTCGATGGCCGTCGTGGCGGACCATTCGCTGGCGGGTTTGATGGATGTGACGCGGTGCATGACAACCATTTACTCTGTCATGGCCGGGCTTGTCCCGGCCATCCCGCTGAGGGACGCACTGTGCCCGCCTGAGCGGGATGCCCGGCACATAAGGGCGTTCACGCCCGTCTTCGACGGGCTATGGGCCGGGCATGACAACCGGGAGGCCGTGACTAGGAAAAGAAAAATCAAAACAGAAAATACCGCTGCGCCATCGGCAGCACATCGGCCGGCGCGCAGGTCAGCAGTTCGCCGTCCGCCCTCACCTCGTAGGTCTCGGCATCGACCTCGATGTTCGGCGTGGCGTCGTTGTGGATCATGCTCTTCTTGTTGATCTTGCGCGTGTTGTCGACGCCGACGAATGTCTTCTCGACGCCGAGCTGGTTGCGCAGGTTCGAGCGCGCCGCCGCCTTGGAGACGAACACCAGCGACGAGGCGGTGAGCGCCTTGCCGAAGGCGCCGAACATCGGCCGGTAATGCACCGGCTGCGGCGTCGGGATCGAGGCGTTGGGATCGCCCATCAGCGCGGCCACGATGGTGCCGCCCTTGATCACCATGTCCGGCTTGACGCCGAAGAATGCCGGCGACCAGATCACCAGATCGGCGAGCTTGCCCTTCTCGACCGAGCCGATGTGTTTCGACACGCCGTGCGCGATGGCGGGGTTGATGGTGTATTTGGCGACGTAGCGCTTGACGCGTTTGTTGTCGTTGTTGCCCTTTTCGCCCGGCAGCGCGCCGCGCTGCTTCTTCATCTTGTCCGCCGTCTGCCAGGTACGGATGATGACCTCGCCGAGCCGGCCCATGGCCTGCGAGTCCGACGACATCATCGACAGCGCGCCGAGGTCGTGCAGGATATCTTCCGCCGCGATGGTCTCCTTGCGGATGCGGCTTTCGGCAAACGACAGGTCCTCGGCGATCGACGGATCGAGATGGTGGCACACCATCAGCATGTCGAGATGTTCGTCGAGCGTGTTCACGGTGTAGGGCCGCGTCGGGTTGGTCGACGACGGCAGCACGTTCTTCAGGCCGGCGACCTTGATGATGTCGGGGGCGTGGCCACCGCCGGCGCCTTCGGTGTGGAAGGCGTGAATGGTGCGGCCCTTGAACGCCTTGATGGTGTCCTCGACGAAGCCCGACTCGTTCAGCGTATCGGTGTGGATCATCACCTGGATATCGTATTTGTCGGCGACGCTGAGACAGGTATCGATCGCCGCCGGCGTGGTGCCCCAGTCCTCATGCAGTTTCAGCGCGCAGGCGCCGGCCTTGATCATCTCCTCCAGCGCCGCCGGGCGCGAGGCATTGCCCTTGCCGGCAAAGCCGAGATTGACCGGAAACGCGTCGGCCGCCTGGATCATGCGGCCAAGATGCCATGGCCCCGGCGTGCAGGTGGTGGCGTTGGTGCCGGCGGCCGGGCCGGTGCCGCCGCCGAGCATTGAGGTGACGCCCGAGTTGAGCGCCTCGTCGACCTGCTGCGGGCAGATGTAGTGGATATGACTGTCGAAGCCGCCGGCGGTGAGAATCTTGCCCTCGCCGGCGATGATCTCGGTGCCGGGGCCGATGATAATGGTGACGCCGGGCTGGATGTCCGGATTGCCGGCCTTGCCGATGGCGGTAATCAGGCCGTTCTTGATGCCGACGTCGGCCTTGACGATACCCCAGTGGTCGAGGATCAGCGCATTGGTGATGACGGTGTCGACCGCGCCCTGCTTGTTGGTGAGCTGCGACTGGCCCATGCCGTCGCGGATCACCTTGCCGCCGCCGAACTTCACCTCCTCGCCGTAGACGGTGAAGTCCTTCTCGACCTCGATGATGAGATCGGTGTCGGCCAGCCGTACGCGGTCGCCGGTGGTCGGGCCGAACATGTCGGCATAGGCGGCGCGTTTCATTCTCACGGACATGGTCAGCTCCGTCGGATTAGAGGTCGTTCGCGTTCGTCTCGGCCCGCGCTGGGTCGCAACAATCAGCGCAAAATCTTATCCCCGCAGTTATCAACCGGCCCGCGAAGGTGCTTGCAACCGCACGCGGTCGGCGTAGCCTTCATGTCAGGTCATCCATCTTCGGTTCTGCCGGACACGGATGGTCGCCATGACCGACGCGGGCAAAACCCGTTGCGAGCTTGGGACGTGGGTGCTGCTTGCAGTGTTCGTGGTCCATGCTCGCCGGTCCCGGCTCTCAGTAACTGGGTACCGAGTGGCGCGCTCACGCGCGCAGCCCGGAAATGGATCCGAGAGCTTGTGACGGGCAGACGACGGTCTGCCCGTTATGGCTTTTGGGGGTCAGCTTTCGGCCCCTCACAGCTTCCCCATCACATCGCCGCGAAAACCGTAAACCGTGCGCTTGCCGGCCAGCGCCACCAGTTGAACGTCGCGCGTCTGCCCCGGCTCGAAGCGCACCGCGGTGCCGGCGGCGATGTCGAGGCGCATCCCGCGTGCCTTCTTGCGGTCGAACTTCAGCGCCGGGTTGGTCTCGAAGAAATGGTAATGCGAGCCGACCTGGATCGGCCGGTCGCCGCTGTTGGCGACCGTCAGCGTGACCGTCTTGCGGCCGGCGTTCAGCTCAATCTCGCCGTCCTGGACGAACATCTCGCCGGGGATCATCAGATTCTCCCTTTGCGCATGATCTTATCCGAAAACCGGTTCCCACTTTTCGCGATCATGCGATGACTCCTGCAATCAGTCCCGCACCCACCACCACGCACACCACACCGGCGCCGCGGATCGCCGGGCGCAGCGCGTTGTGCGCCATCAGTTGCGCAAAGCCGATGCCGATCAGATGCAGCGTCGCCGTCGCGATGGCGAAGCCCGCCATGTACTCGGCGCCGCCGAGACCGGCCTCGGTGCCGTGCGCATGGCCGTGGAACAGCGCGAAGGCGCCGACCACCGCCGCGCCGGCCCACAGCGGCATGTTGACCGCCAGCGCCACCAGCAAGCCGATCGCCACCACCGAGGCCAGGATCGCCGGCTCGACCAGCGGCAGACCGACGCCGGCCATGCCGAGCACGCCGCCGACCAGCATCACGCCGACAAAGGACGCCGGCCACAGCCACAGCGCGCGGCCGCCCTTCAGCACCGCCCACAGACCGACCGCGATCATGACCGCGATGTGATCGAGTCCGCCAAACGGGTGCCCAACGCCCGCCATGAACGATCCGGTGGCGCCGTGCCCGACATGCGCGAGCGCCGGGGTCGTGCCGAGCATCAGCAGTGCGAAGACGGAGAGAGTGCGGTTCATCGTAAGGACCTTTTCAACGGATCGGATTGTGCACGGTGACAAGCTTTGTGCCATCGGGGAACGTCGCTTCCACCTGGATGTCATGGATCATCTCGGCGATGCCGTCCATCACCTGAGAACGGCTGATCACAGAGGCGCCGTCGCGCATCAGGTCGGCGACTGAGCGGCCGTCGCGCGCGCCCTCGACGATAAATTCGGAAATCAGCGCCACCGCTTCCGGATGGTTGAGCTTGACGCCGCGCTCGAGGCGGCGGCGCGCCACCATCGCCGCCATGGCGATCAGCAATTTGTCTTTCTCACGCGGCGTCAGATTCATACTGCTTTCCCTTGGCGCAAGATCCCACGCCCTTAATTCAACCAAAGCCGCGGCACGCTGGCGCCAAGCGCCGCCAGCAAGGCGATCAAATCGTGGCGCAGCGCGGCGCCGTCGCTGGCGCAAAGCCGCGCCACCGCGATGCCGTTCCAGGCCGAAATGCCGACCTCGCCGCCGAAATGATCGCCCAGCGCGCGCACATCTTCAAGCTTTTGCGGCAACTGGCTGTCATCGGCCGGCGCGATCAACACGGTCGCGATGGCAATGCCGCCTTTCGTGACGGCCGCCTGCCCAAGCCGGTCGGCAATGGCGCCGTCGAGCCGCAGGCTGTCGGCATAGACCAGCCGCCCGGCGCGGCGCACCCGCCAGCGGTCGGCGAGCAGACCTTCGTTCATCGCCTCGCCCATGGCAGCGCGGCCGAACACCACCGCCTCGGCCACCAGCAGCGAGGCGCCGCCGGCCACATCGATGTCGATGGTGCGCGACAGCCGGGCGCGATCGAACAGGATGCTCTCCTGCGGCAGCCAGGCGAGATGCGCGCCGGCGGCCACGGTCAGCCGCAGGCTCATCTCGGCATCCGGTCCATTGGAGCGGTAGATCTTTTCCGCCGCGGCGGTGCCGGCGACCAGATGGGCCCCCTCGCCCAGCGCAATATCGATGGCGAAACGGTCGCCGCCGGTCATGCCGCCGCCGGTGTTGACGATCACCGCCTCCAGCGCACCGGCTTCGACATTCGGAAAGCGCACGCGCAACGAGCCGTCCTCATGGACGGCGTTGCGGTGGCTGCGTCCGTCGCGCGCGGCGACGGTGAGCCCGATGCGGCCGGTGGCACGATTGCCGGCGAAGATACGGGCGGTTGCGGTTGCAGTCGGCACTCACCCCTCCACTCGTCATGCCCGGCTTTATGCCGGGCATCCACGCCTTGCTTTACGTAAACAAGGCGTGGATGGCCGGGACATAGGCGTTCGTAAGAACGCCGTTCTTCGAACGGCTATGCCCGCCATGACACGACATTACGCACTATCCCCATCAAATCGCCAGCGCCCGCTTCAGCGCTGCTTCGTCGAGGTTGGCCTTGTCGCTCTCATAGACGATCGAACCGCGGTCCATGACCACCAGATGATCGCCCAGTTCCTGCGCGAAATCGAGATACTGCTCGACCAGCACGATGGCCATGCCGCCGAGCGAGCGCAGATAGCTGATGGCGCGGCCGATATCCTTGATGATCGACGGCTGGATGCCCTCGGTCGGCTCGTCGAGCAGCAACAGCCGCGGCCGCATCGTCAGCGCCCGGCCGATCGCCAGCTGCTGCTGCTGGCCGCCGGAGAGGTCGCCGCCGCGGCGGCCGAGCATCGACTTGAGCACCGGAAACAGCGTGAACACGTCGTCGGGGATTTTGCGGTCGGCACGCTTGAGCGGCGCGAAGGCGGTTTCGAGGTTTTCCTCGACCGTCAGCAGCGGGAAGATCTCGCGGCCCTGCGGCACGAAGGCAATGCCGCTGCGGGCCCGGTCGACGGTCGCCATACGGGTGATGTCGGCGCCGCCGAGCTTGATGGTGCCGCCGCTGACCGGGCGCTGGCCAACGATGGCGCGCAGCAGGCTGGTCTTGCCGACGCCGTTGCGGCCCAGCACGCAGGTGACCTTGCCGACCTCGGCATTCAGCGAAATCCCGCGCAGCGCCTGCGCCGCGCCGTAGTGGAGACTGATGTTGGTTGCTTCGAGCATGGTCAGCGTCCCAAATACACTTCGACCACCCGCTCATCCGTCGAGACATCGTCGATCGAGCCTTCGGCCAGCACCGAGCCTTCGTGCAAACACGTCACCTTGACGCCGAGCTCGCGGACGAAGGCCATGTCGTGCTCGACCACGACCACGGTGTGGTGCCGGTTGATTTCCTTCAGCAGTTCCGCCGTCTGCATGGTCTCGACGTCGGTCATGCCGGCGACCGGTTCGTCGACCAAAAGCAGCTTGGGGTCCTGCGCCAGCAGCATGGCGATCTCCAGCCACTGCTTCTGGCCGTGCGACAGGCTGCCGGCAACGCGCGAACGAAGCGGCTTGAGGCGAACCCGATCCAGCAGCGCGTCGATGCGCCTTTCCTGATCGGCCGAGCTGCGCCACAGCAGCGTCGCCCGCACGCCGCGATCGTTCTTCAGCGCCAGCTGCAGATTATCCTCGACGGTATGCATCTCGAACACCGTCGGTTTCTGGAACTTGCGGCCGATGCCAAGCTCGGCGATCTCGGTCTCGTCCAGTTTGGACAGATCGACGGTGCCTTCCTGGAAATAGACGTCGCCTGAATCCGGCCGGGTCTTGCCGGTGATGACGTCCATCATGGTGGTCTTGCCGGCGCCGTTCGGGCCGATGATCGCGCGCATCTCGCCGGGCTCGACGATGAACGACAGTTCGTTCAGCGCGCGGAAGCCGTCGAACGACACGCTGATGCCGTCGAGATAAAGCAGCGCGGAGGTGGTTTGCCGGTCGACCATGGGCCCTACTCCGCCGCGCTCGGCGACGCCAGCGGTGGCGCACCGTCTCGTTCGGCGTCCTTGCGCTCGGCGCGGTTGGCGCGCCAGTGGTTATAGGTGCCGATGATGCCGCGCGGCATAAAGAGCGTGGTGCCGATGAACAGCGCGCCCAGCATGAAAAGCCAGTACTCCGCCAGGAAGCCCGAGGTGAAATAGGTCTTGGCGTAGTTGACGACGAAGGCGCCGAGCACCGCGCCGGTCAGCGTGCCGCGGCCGCCGACAGCGACCCAGATCACGGCTTCGATGGAATTGGCCGGCGCGAACTCGCCCGGGTTGATGATGCCGACCTGTGGCACATACAGCGCGCCGGCGATGCCGGCCATGCAGGCCGACAGCGTGAACACGAACAGCTTGTAGGCCTCGACCCGGTAGCCGAGAAAGCGCGTGCGCGACTCGGCGTCGCGGATCGCCACCAGCACCTTGCCGAATTTCGAGGTGACGATGGCGCGGCAGATCAGGAAGCAGATCGCCAACATCAGGCACGAGATAAAGAACAGCGAATTGCGCGTCGCTTCCGACTGCACATTGAAGCCGAGGATGTCCTTGAAATCGGTCAGGCCGTTATTGCCGCCGAAGCCGAAATCGTTGCGGAAGAAGGCCAGCAGCAGCGCGTAGGTCAGCGCCTGGGTGATGATGGACAGATAGACGCCCGTGACGCGGCTGCGGAATGCGAACCAGCCGAACACAAAGGCCAGCAGGCCGGGCACCAGCAGCACCATCAGCGCCGCATAGGCGAAGTGGTCGAAGAAGTACCAGAAGAACGGCAGTTCCTTCCAGTTCAGGAACACCATGAAGTCCGGCAGGATGGGATCGGCATAGACGCCGCGGGTGCCGATCTGGCGCATCAGGTACATGCCCATGGCGTAGCCGCCGAGCGCGAAGAACGCGCCATGGCCGAGCGACAAGATGCCGACATAGCCCCAGATCAGATCGATCGAGAGCGCTAAAAGGCCATAGCAGACATATTTGCCGAACAGCGACACCAGATAGGTCGAGACGTGGAAGCCCGATTCCGCAGGCACCAGCAGGTTCAGCACCGGAATGGCGATGGCGAAGGCGCCGAGCAGCACCAGGAACAGCACGGCGCCGCGGTCGAGCAGATGGATCAGCGGATGGCGGGAGGTCAGCATGACTCCCCCCGTGTCCCGGGCGCGGCGCGGCACCATAGCGCGTCAAAGACGCGCGTGAACGCGCTTAAGGTGACGCGTCGTAGAACCGGGACCTTCCCGGCGTGGGCGTTTGCGAAGGTCCCGGCTCTGCGGCGCAGTGTTTCACACTGCGCCGCGTCCGGGACAAGAAAGAGCGTGAGGGCGGCCATCATCATGCTTCAATCGCCCGGCCCTTGAGCGCGAACATGCCGCGCGGGCGTTTCTGGATGAACAGGATGATGAAGACGAGGATGGCGATCTTGGCCAGCACGGCGCCGGCGAAGGGCTCGAGAAACTTGTTGGCGATGCCGAGCGTCAGCGCGCCGACCAGCGTGCCCCACAGATTGCCGACGCCGCCGAACACCACGACCATGAACGAGTCGATGATGTAACCCTGCCCGAGGTTCGGGCTGACATTGTCGATCTGCGACAGCGCCACGCCGGCGATGCCGGCAATGCCGGAGCCGAGCCCGAAGGTCAGCGCGTCGATGCGCGCGGTGCGGATACCGACCGCCGCCGCCATCTGGCGGTTCTGGGTCACGGCGCGCATCTCGAGGCCGAGCCGCGTGTAGCGCAGCATCGCCAGCAGCGCGACGAACACGATGCCGGTGAAGATGATGATCCACATGCGGTTGTACGTGATCAGGATGCCGCCCAGATCGAACGCGCCGCTCATCCAGCTCGGATTGCCGACCTCCTTGTTGGTCGGCCCGAACACGGCGCGCACCGCCTGCATCAGCACCAGCGAGATGCCCCAGGTGGCCAGCAGCGTCTCCAGCGGCCGGCCATAGAGATACCGGATGACCGTGCGCTCGATGAGGATGCCGACCGCGCCGGCGAACATGAAGGCGAGCGGCAGCGCAAAGGCGAGCGAGTAGTCGAACAGTTCCGGGAAGCGGGTGCGGATGAATTCCTGCACCACATAGGTCGTGTAGGCGCCGAGCATCACCATCTCGCCATGCGCCATGTTGATGACGCCCATCACGCCGAAGGTAATGGCGAGGCCAATGGCGGCGAGCAACAGCACCGAGCCGAGCGACAGCCCGTACCAGAAGTTCTGCACGGTGCGCCAGATGGCGAGGTTGCTCTGGATCTTGGCGACCGCATCGGTGGCGGCGGCGCGCACTTCGGGTGCCAGGTTGGCCGGCAGGCCGGCCATCAGCGCCAGCGATTCCTGGTCGCTGCGCTCGCGGATCACGGCGATGGCGGCGATCTTGTCGTCGGCGCTGCTATCCTCGGCCAGCACGATGATCGCGGCGCGGGCTTCGTTCAGCGCCTTCTTTACCCGCGCATTGGTTTCCGCTTCCAGCGCTTTCTCGACCGCCGGCAGCACCGTGGCATCGCGCGTCCGGAACACCGATTGGGCGGCGCTCAGCCGCCGCGCCGGATCCGGCGCCATCAGCGTCAGAGCGCCGATCGCGCCATTGAGAGCCCCCCGCAGGCGGTTGTTGAGACGGACATTCTCGAGATCGGCGGGCGGCGGCCCAGCGGCCGGCTGGCCCGTGGCGGCATCGAGCAGCGCGGCGTCCTTGGTCTTGATGAAGACTTTTTTCTCGGCGGCGCTGAATTGCAGACGGCTGTCCTGCAGCGCCTCGAGCACCGGGGTCGCAAGAGGATTGCCGCTGGCCACGACCGCATCGATGGCGTCGAAGGTGTCGGCGAAATCGTCGGTGGTGAAGCCCGCCAGCGCGTCCTCGTAGGGACCCGCTGCGCTTGGCACCGGAACGGCAACGGCGATGAGCAAGCCGAGGGCGAATACGAGCGCGGTGATGCGGTCGTAGAGGGCACGCATGGCGATCGTTCCCGGCATCGATGTTGGAAGCTTGGAGGCGGCGGCAAGCCGCCGCCTCCGGGTTCAGTCGATCAAGTCACGTCGAGTGGACAGCCGGCCTCAGGAGGCGCCGCCGCACTTCTTGGTGACCTTGTTGTAGTTGCCGCACTTGAGGTCGACCCAATCGGCGTCGAGGTCCTTCGAGCCCGGCAGGAAGTCGGTCCAGGCATCGCCGGGGACCAGGCCCTTGGTCTTCCACACCACATCGAACTGGCCGTCGGCGCGGATTTCGCCCACGAACACCGGCTTGGTAATGTGATGGTTCGGCAGCATCTTGGAGATACCGCCGGTCAGGTTCGGCGCTTCGATGCCCGGCAGAGCCGCGATCACCTTGTCGGCGTCGGTGGTCTTCGCCTTCTCGACCGCCTTGACCCACATATTGAAGCCGATCACCGTCGCTTCCATCGGATCGTTGGTCGTGCGCTTCGGGTTCTTGGTGAACGCCTGCCACTTCTTGATGAATTCGGCATTGCCCTTGTCCTTGATCGACTGGAAGTAGTTCCAGGCGGCCAGGTGGCCGAGCAGCGGCTTGGTGTCGAGACCGGCGAGTTCTTCTTCGCCGACCGAGAACGCCACGACCGGAATGTCGGTCGCCTTGATGCCCTGGTTGCCGAGTTCCTTGTAGAACGGCACGTTGGCGTCACCGTTGATGGTGGAGACCACCGCGGTCTTCTTGCCGGCCGAGCCGAACTTCTTGATGTCCGACACGATGGTCTGCCAATCGGAATGCCCGAACGGCGTGTAGTTGATCATGATGTCCGCTTCGGCGACGCCCTTGGACTTCAGGTAGGCCTCGAGAATGCGGTTGGTGGTGCGCGGGTAGACATAGTCGGTGCCCGCCAGCACCCAGCGCTTCACCGAGCCGCCTTCCTTGCTCATCAGATAATCGACGGCCGGGATGGCCTGCTGGTTCGGCGCGGCGCCGGTGTAGAACACGTTGCGCTCGCTCTCCTCGCCCTCGTACTGCACCGGGTAGAAGAGGATCGAGTTGAGCTCCTTGAACACCGGCAGCACCGACTTGCGCGACACCGAGGTCCAGCAGCCGAACACCACCTGGACTTTTTCCTTCGAGATCAGCTCGCGGGCCTTTTCGGCGAACAGCGGCCAGTTCGAGGCCGGATCGACGACGACGGCTTCGAGCTTCTTGCCGAGCACGCCGCCCTTCTTGTTCTGCTCATCGATCATGAACAGAACGGTGTCCTTCAGCGTGGTCTCGCTGATCGCCATGGTGCCCGAGAGCGAGTGGAGCACGCCGACTTTGATGGTCTCCTGGGCCGCGGCCGGCGAAGCGGCAACCGTGGCAACGACAGCCAGTCCCGCGGCGGCTGACAGCCACCCACGGACATTCGGCCGCTGGGCCGCCGATTTAACGATGTTGAGCATGAGCGAAATCCCCTGCGTTTGACGCGCGCGTTTAATCCCTGCGACTGTCCGCGCGAACAAGGTTTCGCAAGCCCTGTGCCAAGGTCGTTAGCGGGTGCTAACTAACTGTTTCGCTTAATGTATAATTGATCTGCCTAGAAACTGATCAATTCGACGGAACTCCCTCTGATTAATTTGTGTGCATACCTTCTAATTATTGTGCGGTGCGATGACGGTCGCACCGGCGTCTTCGGGTTGACGCGATGACCGATCGCGGCTGAATACCGGCCGCCACCGTCCTACCGACACCGGAGAGTTTTTCAGCATGGTCGACCAAGGCAAGACCGGGCTCGTCATCACCGCCCATCCCGGTGACTTCGTCTGGCGCGCCGGCGGCGCTATCGCGCTGCACGCCAGCAAGGGCTACCGGGTCAAGATCGTCTGCATGTCTTTCGGCGAGCGCGGCGAAAGCCAGTTCGCCTGGAAGGAAACCGGCGCGACGCTGGAGTCGGTCAAGGCCGGCCGCAAGGACGAGGCCGAGCGCGCCGCCGCGTTGCTCGGCGCCGAGATCGAGTTCTTCGACTGCGGCGACTATCCGCTCAAACTCAATGAGCAGCATTTCGACCGCATGGTCGACATCTACCGCGAGCTCAACCCCGCCTTCGTGCTGACCCACGCGCTCGAAGACCCGTACAATTTCGATCACCCGAACGCGGCGCATTTCGCCCAGGAAACCCGCGTCGTGGCGCAGGCCATGGGCCACAAGCCGGGCGCCAAATACAAATACGCGGCGCCGCCGGTCTACCTGTTCGAGCCGCATCAGCCGGAGCAATGCAACTACAAGCCCGACCTCATTCTCAAGATCGACGAGGTGTGGGAACAGAAATACAAGGCGTTCCAGATCCTGGCGGCGCAGAAGCATTTGTGGGGCTACTACGAGCGCGTTGCGCTCAACCGCGGCATCCAGGGCTCGCGCAACACCGGCGTACCGATGACCTATGGCGAGGCCTATCAGACGCTGTTCCCGCGCGTGGCGATGGAATTGGGGTAGACTCTCCCGTGTCCCGGGCGCGGCGCAACATGAAATGTTGCGTCCGCCGACCCGGGACCGTCGCGCCCCCCTAATTTGCTAAGGTCCCGGCTCTGCGGCGCACCGCTAACGCGGCGCACCGCGTCCGGGACAAGCCAGGAGAACCACATGAAGCCCGTCGTCGTTCGCAACATCAAGCGTGCCGATGCCAACGCCATCGGCACCATGCAGGCGCTCGGCGTCTCGACCGTACATGAAGCGCTCGGCCGCTCCGGCCTGATGAAGCCTTACATGCGGCCGATCTGGGCCGGCGCGTCGATTGCCGGACCCGCCGTCACCATCCTCGCGCAGCCCGGCGACAACTGGATGATCCACGTCGCCATCGAACAGTGCCAGCCGGGCGACATCGTCGTGCTCGGCTGCACCGCCGACAATACCGACGGCATGTTCGGCGACCTGCTCGCCACCTCGCTGAAGGCGCGTGGCGTCAAGGGCCTGGTCATCGACGCCGGCTGCCGCGATGTCGCGACGCTGAAGGAAATGGGCTTCCCGGTGTGGTCGCGCGCCATTTCGGCCAAGGGAACGGTCAAAGCCACGCTTGGCGCGGTCAACATTCCGGTAGTCTGCGCCGGCGTCAACGTCATTCCCGGCGACGTGGTGGTGGCCGACGACGATGGCGTCGTGATCGTGCCGAACAAGCTCGCCGTGGAGGTCGCGGCCAAGGCGCAGAAGCGCGCCGACGACGAAGAAGCCAAGCGTACAAAACTCGCCGCCGGGGTGCTCGGGCTCGACATGTACAACATGCGTGAACCGCTGGCGAAAGCGGGCCTCGTTTACGTCGATAACCCGGAAGACGCCTGAGCGCGATTGCCTAGCGCCCGCTGGGACCGAAGCGTTCGGTTTTGATCAGATGCGCCGCATGGCCGATATCGCGCAATTGCGTCGCCGCCGTCTCGACGAAGGGCGTCGGCCCGCAGACAAAGATGCGCGGGGTCTCAGCCGGCGCAAAACCCGTCTCCTCGAGCATGGCGCGATCGACCCGCCGCGCGAGCCCGCCCCAGCCGGGCGGTCGGTCGCGCGTCAGCGTGTGCACGAGACGGAAACCGTCGCCCTTCCCCGCCAGTTGTTCTAGCTCGGCGTGGTAGATGATGTCGGCCTGGGTGCGTGACGAATAGAGCAGCGTGGCCGGCGCCTCCGATGCGGCCGCAGCGCGGTGCCGCAACATTGCCATCAGCGGCACGATGCCGGAGCCGCCGCCGACCAGAAACAGCGGACCGCCGAGCGCCGCGGTCCACACGAAGTAGCCGCCAACCGGCCCCCGCAATTCGAAAGTATCGCCGGCGCGCAGGTCACCGGCCAGATACGACGACACCTCGCCGTCGGCGAGCCGCTCGACGGTCAGCATGAGCTTCGGCGCCTCCGGCGGCGAGGCGATCGAGTAACTGCGCTGCGCCTGATAGCCGTCCTCGGAGGTAAGCCGCACATCAACATGCTGGCCGGCGCGATGGCCAGGCCAGCCGGGGATATCGAGCACAAGGCTGCGCACCCGCGGCGTCTCGTCGATTACATTGCGAACCGTTGCGGTCATCCATTGCAATCGCCGCGGCGCAGAGAGACTTTTAGTTTCGCGCATGATCTTTATCCGAAAACCGGTTCCCACTTTTCGGGATCATGCGCCTTCAGTCGCCGTCATAACGCTGCTCGCGCCACGGATCGCCGTAGATGTGATAGCCGTTCTCTTCCCAGAAGCCGGGAACCTCGCTGTCGAGAAACTGGATGCGCTGCACCCATTTGGCGCTCTTCCAGAAGTAGAGATGCGGCACCAGCAGCCGCGCCGGACCGCCATGTTCGGGATCCAGCGTCTCGCCGTCGAACTGCGTGGCGATCATCGCCTTGCCGTCGACCAGATCCTCGGACGGGACATTGGTGGTGTAGCCGCCGTCGCAGTGGATGAGCGCAAACGGGCCCGGCGGCTCCGAAAGTCCGGCCGCCTCAAGCAGCGCGTCGATGGTGACTCCGCGCCAGCTTGTATCGAGCTTCGACCAGGTGGTGACGCAATGGATGTCGACCGTCAGGTCGGTCTGCGGCAGCGCGTTGAACTGCCCCCACGTCCAGTCGCCCACCGGACTGTCGCCATCATCGATGGCGAAACGCCAGTTCGCCAGGTCCACCGGCGGCGTCGGGCCTGCCGACAGCACCGGAAAGTCTGTGACCAGACGCTGGCCCGGCGGCACCCGCGTGACGGTGTCACCGCTGCGGCCGCGTCCGCGAAAGCCGCGCGAAATCGGTGACTGACTCATGATGGAGAACCTTTGTGTCCGGTCGCTTGAGTGTCGCGCGCGGCCCCGTCAAAGACAATACGCCGAACGGCGCAGAGTGACGGCGGGGTCCTTTGACCGCGGTCCGCGGCCGTGGCTTTATGCGCCGGTCCAAGCCTCTTGCCGCGAGACCGACCGTGCAGCCGGAACCGATTTACGACATCGCCCACCTCGGGCATCTCGAACTCCTGACGCCGACCTTCGACGCCAGCGCGCGCTTTTTCATCGACATCATGGGCATGACCGAAAGCGGCACCAAAGGCGACAGCATCTATCTCCGCGCGTACGACGACTACGAGCGCTATTCGCTGAAGCTGACGGCGTCGAAGACCAACGGCATGGCGCATGTCGCCTACCGCACGCGCTCGGAGCAGGCGCTGGAGCGCCGCGCCATGGCGTTGAAGGGTTCGGGCTTCGACGTCGGCTGGACCGACGGTGACGTCGGCCATGGCAAAACCTTCGTCTGCAAGGACCCGGACGGCCATGTCATCGAACTCTATTACGACACCGAATGGTACGAAGCGCCGCCCGAACTCAAGCCGTCGCTGAAAAACCAGGCGCAACGGTTTCCCGGCCGCGGCTGCAATGTGCGCCGGCTCGATCACTGGAACGGACTGGCGGCGGATATTTCAGCCTGCCGCAAGTTCTTCGAGGATTATCTCGGCTTCCGGCTGACCGAACGCATCGTCCTCAATGACGGCTCGGAGGCCGGCATCTGGCTGACCGCCACCAACAAGTCCTACGACTTCGCCTATACGCGCGACCACACAGGTATCCCCGGCCGCTTTCATCACGTCACCTACGCGCTGAACTCGCGCGAGGAGGTACTGCTCGCCGCCGACATTTTCTTGGAGAACGGCGTGCACATCGAGACCGGCCCGCACAAGCACGCGGTGCAGCAGACGTTCTTTCTCTATGTGTACGAGCCGGGCGGCAACCGCGTCGAAGTCGCCAATGCCGGCGCGCGGCTGATTTTGGCGCCGGACTGGAAGCCCATCACCTGGACCGAAGACGAGCGCAAGAAGGGTCAGGCCTGGGGCCTGAAGACCATCGAGTCGTTCCACACCCACGGCACGCCGGTGGTGGACCACACCTAGTCGACGACGCTGATGCGCAATGCGCGGTTGGCTTATAATGACAGGATAGCCAATGACCATCATCCCCCGCGTCACCCTGCCCTCCGGCGCCGCCATGCCGGTGTACGGCCTCGGCACCTGGCGGATGGGCGAGAGCGTTCGCCGGCGCGCCGATGAGGTTGCAGCGCTGCGGCACGGTCTGGATCTCGGCGTGACGTTGATCGACACCGCCGAGATGTACGGAGACGGCGAGGCCGAGACCATTGTGGCCGACGCGGTCGAGCCGCGCCGCGACGGCCTGTTCATTGTCGGCAAGGTGCTGCCCAACAATGCGAGCCGCCGAGGCACCATCACCGCCTGCGAGCGCAGCCTGAAACGGCTCAAGACCGACCATATCGATCTTTATCTGCTGCACTGGCGCGGCGCGGTGCCGCTGGCCGAAACGCTGGAGGCTTTCGCCGCGCTGGTGAAGGCCGGCAAGATCGGCGGCTGGGGCGTCAGCAATTTCGACATCGACGACATGCAGGACTTGGCGGCATTAACCGGCGGCAGCGACTGCGCCACCAACCAGGTGCTGTACAATCTCACCCGGCGCGGCATCGAGTTCGACCTGATGCCCTGGTGCCGCCAGCACAAGATGCCGATCATGGCCTACTCGCCGATCGAACAGGGCCGCCTGCTCGGCCACGCCGCCTTGCGCGAGGTCGCGCAACGCCACCAGGCGACGCCGGCGCAGGTCGCGCTGGCCTGGCTGCTGCGGCAGGATGACGTCGTCGTCATTCCGAAGGCGACGGCGCTGGCGCATGTCGCAGAGAACCTGGCGGCGCTCGATCTGCATTTGAACGGCGAGGATCTGGCCACGCTGGATCAGGCGTTTCCGCCGCCGCGCAAAGCGACGCCGCTGGCGATCCTGTAAGCGCCCGCCGGCCGGAGACGCGCGCGCTGGAATACTCTACGGTGGCGGCAACCAATAAACGACCCAAGGACAGCCGCGCATGACCCGCCGCAACACGCCCCGCATTTCCTTCATCGGCTTTGGCGAAGCCGGACAGGCTGTCGCCTCGGGCCTGCGCGAGGCCGGCATCGAGCGCATCGCCGCGTGGGATATTCTTTTCCCTGACAGCGCCGGCGCCAAGCTCAAGGCGGCCGGCGACCGGTTCGGCATCCGGCTGGCGGAGTCGGCAGCCGATGCCGTGCGCGACACCGACATGGTCATCTCCGCCGTCACCGCGGCCTCCAGCCTCGAGGCCGCGCGATCGGTCGAGCCGCACCTCTCCGGCAATCCCTATTACCTCGACATCAATTCGGTCTCGCCCGGACGCAAGCAGGACACCGCCCGGCTGCTGGCCGGCAAGGCGCGCTATGTCGACGTTGCGGTGATCGCGCCGATCCATCCGGCACGTCACAAGACGCCGCTGTTGATCGCCGGGCCGCACGCCGACGAGATCGCGCCGCTGCTGGGCGAACTGGACATGAAGCCCAAGATCGTGCCCGGCGACACCGGCCAGGCGGCGGCGATCAAGATGATCCGCTCGGTCATGATCAAGGGTCTGGAGGCGCTGACGCTGGAATGTTATCTCGCGGCGACACGCGCCGGGCTGCTCGACGACGTACTGGCCTCGATGAAGAACAATTACCCGACGCTCGATTTCGGCCAGATGGGCGACTACAACATCGAACGCATGGCCAGCCATGGCGAGCGCCGCGCGGCCGAAATGGAAGAGTCTGCCGTCACCTTGCGCGAACTCGGCCTCGAACCCTTGATGGTCGAGGCCACGGTCAAGCGGCAGCGGGAAATGGGCGCTCTCGGCAAGCATGACAGTGTGCGCGCGACGCTCAACGACGGCCGCGCCGCCATGCTCAATGCCATCAGCGGCGCCGCCAAAGACCGGCACTGAGGTCCATAAAAGGAAAACGGGCCGCCCGGAGGCGGCCCGTTGGCATCCGTGTCCGCGCCGCGATTATTTCTTGCGCGGCGGGATCTGGATCAGTTCCGCGATCTGTTCCTTGGTCAGCGGCTGGTCCAGGAACTTCAACTTGACCGCATCGGCAATCGAGCCTTCGAGATCGGCAAACTTATCCGTCTGCATGGTTTCCTTCGGCTGGAATTCATCCATCGACTGCTTGAGCAGATCGACTGGGCGCTTCACCTTGGCCGAATACATTTCAAGCGCTTTCGGATCGGCATACATCCAGTCGACCGCTTCACGATAGGCTTCCATGAAGCGCATGATCGCCTCGCGCTTGTTCTTCAGCGAGTCCGCATTGACGATGAGCGTGCGCACCGTCTGCCCACGCAGCGATGGCACGTCGCTGCCACGTGCCAGAATGCGAATTTTGCCCTCCTTGATTTCCTGCAGACCGAACGGCGGCGCAGCCCAGCCGATATCGATCTGGCCCGACATGACGGCGGTGAGCGTACCCGGAGGGCCACCGGTCGCGGTCGGCTTGGCCTTGGCGCCCAGTTCCTGAACAAAGGCCACAACAATGTTATGGGTAGTCGAACCGTTGGTCGAATAGGAGATGGTGTTGTTCGCCGTCGTGTCCTTCAGACTCTGAAGCTTGGAGTCGGCTTTTACGTACCAGTAGAGATCGCCGGTGCCGGTAAAGGCCGGCGCCAGAATGCGCACCGGCGCGCCCTTCGCGAACGCGCGCATGACACCGGCGGCGCCGACGCCGGCGCCGATATCGGCGCTGCCCGAGATCACCGCCTGAATGGTTTCTCCGGCGCCCTGCGTGCCGGTATTATCCAGCACAAGATTGTGCTTCTTGAAAATGCCGGCCTCCTGGCCGAGCGTCGGCGCTTGGTTCTCCCAGTTATTGATTTGCCCGATGACGACCTTGAGCGTGTCCTGCGCCATTGCCGTCGTCGCCGCCAGCGCCAGCGGAACCATCACCCCGAGCGCAGCAGCCATCGTCTTGTGAAATTTCATGTCGTTCTCCCTGTTTCTTTTCTGTTATTCGCCAAAGCCATATGACGGGGCTCTCACGATTGGGCAACATTGAACACTGACCCCGCCTCTGGAGGAAGCGGAAACTGTCAGCGCCGGCGCGGCTTGCCGGCCTTGCCACTCTGACGCTTCGCGGCTGGCGCCGTTGTTCGCTTTGCCCGCGCCGTTTTGCCGTCCGCAGCCTTCAGGCCGCCCGCCTTGTTGGCCACGCGCATCGACCAGTATTCCCAGGCGCGCTCGAGCCCCGTGGTCTTGGTGCTGATCTGCCCACAGAGTTGCGCCTCGCCCGGCGTCAGCGACGCGATGCTCTGGCCGATGCACAGCGCGCGCACCTGATACTCGGCATTCATCGCCGAATAGACAGAACGGAAAATAAGGTCTTTCACGCTGGTGCCGGCGACGGTAACGCCGTGCCGGTTCATCAGCACCATCCAGCCTTGCCCGAGGGCGCGTGCCAGCGACGCGCCTTCCTCCGGCTTCACCACCAGCATGTTGGTGTCGCCGAATTCGTCCTGCTGGTCCCAGTAAGGCGGCTTGATGCCGCCGACCGCACCGAGATGAAATACCGGAACATAGTCGGAGCGCGTCGCCAGCAGCGGCATGAAGGCAGGCGCATGATGATGGCACACCGCCATGACATCGGGTCGCGCCTTGTAGATCTCGCCGTGGATCACCCGCTCGGAATACTGGCCGACGCCGGGATCGCGGACCGGCACCGAGTCGAGGTCGTACTCGACAAAATCCTCCGGAGTCACCAGTTCGGGCGCGCGCGAGCGCGACAGCAGATAGCGGCCCGGATCGGCAGGATGGCGCATGCTGACATGGCCGAAGGCGTCAATGACGCCCTCGTTCGCGACAATCCGGTTGGCGAGCGCAAGCTCGCGGCGGGCTTCAAGGAGGCTGTTGGACACGCGCGTTTCCTCTGAAAATGCCGGCTCTTTTTGACTGTCCGGCGCGACAAACAGGACATTGCGAGAGACCCTACCGCGGTATCCGGCAGCGGCAAATGCGGTGACCGCGCGCGCAACCACGGGAACGCTGAAGAACGCAACGGCCCATTCTGCGGGAAAGCCACAACATTTAGTGGCTAAAGTTCCGCGGGAACCCCGCCTCTGGGGCCTCGTCGAATATGGTTAATTTTGTTCTTTACACGGCCTCCGAAAGGCTGAAAAATGGAGGCTGGTAAATAACTTAAATGGTTAACGGGGCGTTGAACATGAAACATCTTGCGAAAATCATCGGTGCGACATTTCTCATGCTGGCGGTTTATGCCGGCACTCCGACACCGGCCGCAGCAGGCACTTATTATGACCCGGTCTGTAACTGCCGCAAGCCGGACCACCAATTCAACACCAGGAAGGTCGTTCGCGGGCCGGCTCAGGTGAACACCCGCGTCCGCTACCAGGACCACACCAAAGTGGTGAGGCGCACCAAGCTGGTTCAGGAGAACCGCCTGGTCGTTCACGTCAAGCCAGTGGTCAACCGCGAAATCGTCGTGCACCGGCAGAACACGGTGGTGCGCAATATCACCCTGCGCAAGGTCAACACCACCAACCGCGTCCGGGTCGAACACCGCAATGAAGTTGTGAACCGTTATGTGGCGGGCAGCGTCCGGCACGTCAACGAAGTCCGCCATGTCCGCGGCGTCAACTGTAACTGCCCCGACGATGGCCAGTATCGCCGCGACGCCGGCCAGTATCGTCGCGACGTCGTCTCCTACCGCAACTAAGCGCAGGACGGCCTCGTTAAACCGAAACCACCCCGCCGGGAACCGGCGGGGTGGTTTTCGTCGTTCAGGACTCCAAAATCGCCATTGACCGGGCGGTTCCCGGACGGGCTATGTCGGCGCGCCGGACGCCCGGCGTGAGACTTGCGCCATGGATGCCGCCACCACCGTCGCCCGCCTCGCTTGCGATCAGCAAACCGCTCGCCGGATTTCAGCCTATCTGGGCGAGATCTTCGGCGAGGACGACGTTGCCTGCGACGCCTTCGAGGGCGACAACGAGCAATGGCAGGTGGCTATCCATTTCCGCGACCCGCCTGATGAGGCCGTGTTGCGGTCGCATGTTGCCATTGCAGCCGGCGAGGCGGCGGCGGCGGCGCTGACCTTGGAGCAAGTCGCCGCGGCCGACTGGGTGGCGCAAAGCCTGGCCGGGCTGAAACCGGTGCGCGCCGGCCGTTTTCTGGTTCACGGCGCGCATGACCGGCACCGGGTCAAGACCAATGACATCGGCATTGAGATCGAGGCGGCCCTCGCCTTCGGCACCGGCCATCACGGCACCACGCACGGTTGCCTGCTGGCGTTCGCCGACCTCGCCAAGCGCCGGCGGCCGCGCCGCGTGCTCGATATCGGCACCGGCTCCGGCGTGCTGGCGATGGCCGCGGCCAAAGCGCTGCGCTGTCCCGTGATCGCCAGCGACATCGATCCGATCGCCGTGACCTCGGCGCAGGTCAACGCCCGCGCCAACCGCATCGCGCCGCTGCTCACCTTCGTGCACGCCACCGGCACACGCTCACAGGCGATGGCAGCGCATGCGCCCTACGATCTGATCTTCGCCAATATCTTGCTCGGGCCCCTGCTGCGGCTGGCGGTTGCGATCCGCCTTCTCACCGCCCCCCATGGCCGCGTGGTGCTGTCCGGCCTGCTACCATCGCACGCCAATGCAGCACTGGCCACGTATCGCGCGCAGGGTTTTGCACTGGAACGACGCATTCCCCGCGATGGCTGGATGACGCTCGTACTCAAGCGGGGGGCCTGACAAGCTGCCCCGGACCGGCAAGCCCGGGACAGATTCGCCAGTCACGGTGCGGTACGTTACCAGCCGCCGGCCGGCATCGTATCGGAAGCGGTCTTGATGCGGACGTTGCCTTCAGCATCGACCGTATACGGCAGCAGCCGCGTGTGCATGCGGATCTCGCGACGCGCCTGCTCCATGCGCGACTCGACCAGCGCCTCGAAGAAGCGCTTGAGCAAACCCTTGCGGGGCGCGGCATCGGCAGCCCGAACGGCCTTCGGTGAAGCGGCTTCGCCGACGCCGGCGACGCCATAAGTGACAGCAACCATGTGAAGTTCTCCTGCAGCGGTGTGTGACAAAAAATTCCTTGGTGCCGCCCTGACTATTGCAACGCAACATAATCTATCTCGCATCTGCGAACTATACGTGACAATGCATAGAAGCCCTGTAATCCCGGCATGAACGGTTAACTGCCGGTGACACTTATGGCGTCTTTTGGGACGTCTGAATTCGCATTGCACAAAACCGAGTCAGGCCGCGCTTTTTTTGCTGCTCAGGCTGCGCCTGCGCGCTCTCGGGGCTGGCCATGCCTCCCCGCGTGACGGGCATGGCTCGGCGCGCGCCACGCGCATAGCTGCATTGCCCGCCCGGATTTGGGCGTTAGAGTGCCCGCCATGTTCGAAGCCCGATTTCAGACTTTCGATGATTCGAGCGATGGCGCGGCCAGCGCGGCGCGGGTGGCAGCGCTGCGCGCCGAATTGCAGCGCCGCGGCCTCGATGGTTTCGTTGTGCCGCGCGCCGACCGCCAGCAGAATGAATATCTCCCCGCCAGCGAGGAGCGAATGGCATGGCTGACCGGTTTCACCGGCTCAGCCGGGCTCGCCATTGTGCTTGCCGACCGCGCAGCCCTGTTCGCCGATGGCCGCTACACCGTGCAGGCGGCGATGCAGGTCGACACACAGACCTTCGCCATCGAGCATCTTGTCGACAGCCCGCCGGATCGCTGGCTCGACAAGAACCTCAAACCTGGGATGAAGCTTGGCTTCGATCCCTGGCTGCACACCACGGAAAACGCCGAGAAGTTGAGAAAGACCTGCACCGAAGCCGGGGCCACGTTGGTCGCGGTCGACGGCAATCCGATCGACGCGCTGTGGCGCGACCGCCCGGCGCCGCCGAGCGGCCCCGTCGTGCTGCATGACATCAAGTTTGCCGGCGAGAGCGCCGCCGACAAGCTCAAGCGCATCCGTGTCGAGCTGGGCAAGCTGCGCGCCGATATCGCCGTGGTGTCAGATCCGCAGAGCGTCGCCTGGGCCTTCAATATTCGCGGCGCCGACGTGCCGCATACGCCGCTGCCGCTGGCCTTCGCGACCATCCCGCGCGAAGGCCGCCCGGCGCTCTATGTCGATGCCGCCAAGCTCGACAATGCCGTGCGGCATGCGCTCGAGGAATTCACCGACGTGCGCGCGCCGGACGAACTGGCCCGCGACCTCGGCGCCTCAAAGGACAAAACCGTCCGGCTCGACACCGCCAGTGCTGCCGACGCCGTCACCCGTCTGGTCACCGACGCCGGCGGCAAACCAGTGCGCGGCGCCGATCCGATCACGCTGATGAAGGCGGCCAAGAACCACGCCGAGATCGCCGGCACGCGCGCCGCGCATCTGCGCGATGGCGCGGCGATGGTGCGGTTCCTGGCTTGGCTCGACGCCGAGGCACCGTCCGGCAAGGTCACCGAGATCGGCGCGGTCGAGGCGCTGGAAAGCTTCCGCCGCGACAGCGGCCTGCTGAAGGATATCTCGTTCCCCACCATCGCCGGCTCAGGCCCGAATGGCGCCATCGTGCATTACCGCGTCACCCGCGCCACCGACCGCAAGCTCGGCCTGAACGAGCTGTTCCTGATCGATTCCGGTGCGCAATACGAGGACGGCACCACCGACATCACCCGCACCGTCGCCATCGGCACGCCGACCGGCGCGATGCGCGACCGCTTCACCCGCGTGCTGAAAGGCCATATTGCCATCGCCTGCGCGGTGTTTCCGGAGGGCACCAGCGGCGCCCAACTCGATTCCCTGGCGCGAATCTCGTTATGGCAGGCGGGGCTCGACTTCGACCACGGCACCGGCCATGGCGTGGGCAGCTATTTGTCCGTGCACGAAGGCCCGGCGCGTATCTCGAAGCTCGGCACCGTGCCGCTGCTGCGCGGCATGATCCTGTCCAACGAGCCCGGCTACTACAAGACCGGCGGCTACGGCATCCGCATCGAAAACCTGGTGCTGGTGACATCGGCACCGGCTCCCGATGGCGCGGAAAAGCCGCTGCTCGAGTTCGAAACCCTGACGCTGGCGCCGATCGACCGCCGGCTGATCGACACACGCTTGCTGACAGCCAAGGAGCGCGTCTGGACCGACGCCTATCATCTGCGTGTGCGGGACGCGCTCAGCCCGCTGATCGATGCGCCGGCCCAGCGCTGGCTCGACGCCGCCACCAGGCCGCTCTGACTTCACCGGCGACTTTGCCGCCTCCTTTTGGACGACCATCCGCCGGAACTTGTTCGTGACAGACACCTATCTCAAGACCGCCGCGGGTGCGGACAAGCCGTGGCCTCTGCTCATCCTGCTGATGGCCCTGACTGCCATCGGCCCGCTGACGCTCAACATCATGGTGCCGGCGCTGCCGAACATGGCGGTCCGGCTCGGCACCGACACCGCAACGGTGCAACTGACACTGTCACTCTTCCTGTTGAGCCTGGCGGGGGCGCAACTGGTGCTGGGACCGTTGTCCGACCGCTACGGCCGCCGGCCTGTGATGCTGTGGGGCCTGGCGGTAACGGTGATTGCCTCGCTGGCCGCGGTCGCCGCCACCTCGATCGGCGCGCTGATTGTCGCCCGTATCGTCCAGGCCGCCGGTGCGGCCACCGGGGTGGTGATCGGCCGCGCCATCATCCGCGACCTGTTCGACCGCGACCGCGCCGCCGCCATGCTCGGACTGGTGACCACCGCCATGGTCATCGCGCCGATGGTGGCGCCGATGATCGGCGGTCTGCTCGACACCCTGTTCGGCTGGGAAGCGAGCTTCCTGTTCACCGCGCTGTCCGCGGCCTTGCTGCTGATGTGGACCACGTTGCGCCTGCCCGAAACACGGCCGGCGAGCATCGCGGCAGCGCCGGGCAAACTGTGGCACGAGTGGCGCGCTTTGCTGGCGAGCCGGCAGTTCCACGGCTACATGCTGTGCGGCGCGCTCGGCTCCGCCTCGTTCTTCACGTTTCTGGGCGGCGGCCCGCATGTCGTCGTCACCATCATGGGCCGCAGCTCGGCCGAATACGGCATGTGGTTTGCGATCATGTCGCTCGGCTACATGGCCGGGAATTTCACGGTATCGCGGCTGGCGCAGCGCTTCGGTGTCAATGCCGTGATCCTCACCGGCATCGCCGTGCACTTTGTCGGCACCTGCGTGACCCTGACGCTGGTATCGCTGTATCCGGACGGCGGACCGGCGACGGTGTTCGTGCCGCAATTCATCATCTCCTATGGCAGCGGCCTGTTGCTGCCGAATGCCATGGCGGGCGCCGTGAGCGTGCGGCCGCAGGCGGCCGGCACCGCGGCGGGACTGGCCGGCTTTGCGCAGATGGCGGTCGGCGCGGCGGCGGCGCAGATCGTGTCGATGCTGCTGGCGGGGTCCACCACCGCGCTGCCGCTGGCCTTGATGATGCTCGCCGCGGCCGTGTCGACAGCGGTGGCTTATGCGGCGCTGGTGCGACGGTAGGCGCTGATGAAGAATCTTGTAGCGCGCATGGAGCGAAGCGAAATGCGGGGAGCGGCGTACTGGGAGTCAGCCCCCGGATTTCGCTTCGCTCCATCCGGGCTACACGGCGTCGTCCCCCGCGTTCACCCCGCCACCATGGCCAGCCACTCGTCCTCGGTCAGCACCGGAACGCCGTGTTTCTTCGCCTCGGCGAGCTTCGAGCCGGCGCCGGGGCCGGCCACCACATAGTCGGTTTTTTTCGAGACCGAGCCGGCCGCCTTGGCGCCGAGCCGCTCGGCCATCGCCTTGGCTTCATCGCGCGTCATCTTCTCCAGCGCGCCGGTGAACACCACAGTTTTGCCGGCGATGGCGCTGTCGGTCTTCGGCTTCTCGGCGTCGAGGACCGTCAACTGCTTGGCCAGCCGCTCGATGGCGGCGAGATTGCGCTTTTCCTTGAAGTAGTCGGCCGTCGCCTCGATCACGGTGTCGCCGATCTGGTCGAGGGCATCCATCTCGGCGATGGCTTCCTCATCGCCTTGGGCGACTTTCAACGCCGCATCGTGAAACGTTTGCCATGAGCCGTAGCCGCGCGCCAAAGACAGGGCTGTGGTTTCGCCAACATGGCGAATGCCGAGCGCGAAAATGAAGCGGTCGAGCGCAATCTCGCGGCGGCTGTTGATGGCGTCGAAGAGATTGCGCACCGAGGTCTCGCCGTAGCCTTCCTCCTCGAGCAGTTCCTCCCGATGCTTGCGCTCCAGCGTAAAGATGTCGGCAGGCTCTCTGACCCAGCCCTTCTCGTGGAACAGTTCGATCTGCTTCTCGCCCAGGCCGTCAATGTCGAAGGCACGGCGCGAGGCGAACAGCTTCAAGTGCTCGACGGCCTGCGCCTTGCAGATGAATCCGCCGGTACAGCGCCGCACGGAGTCGGACCGCCCGCTGGCGGCATCGTGCTCGCGCACGGCGTCGCTGCCGCACACAGGGCACTCCGTCGGAAAGGTGTACGGCTTCGCGTTTTTCGGCCGCTTGGTGAGGTCGACATCCACCACCTGCGGGATGACGTCGCCGGCGCGCTGGATGATCACGGTGTCGCCGATGCGCAGGTCGCGGCCCTCGCGCAGCGGCTCGCCATCGCCGCCGATGCCCTTGATGTAGTCCTCGTTGTGCAGCGACACGTTCTGCACGATGACGCCGCCGACGCCGACCGGCTCCAGCTTGCCGACCGGCGTCAGCGCACCGGTGCGGCCGACCTGGATCTCGATGTCCCTGAGCACGGTGACGGCGCGCTCGGCCGGAAACTTGTGCGCAATCGCCCAGCGCGGCGTGCGCGACACGAAGCCGAGCCGCTCCTGCCAGTCGAGCCGGTCGACCTTGTAGACGACGCCGTCGATGTCGTAGTCGAGGCCAGACCGGTCGGTCTCGATCTGGCGGTGGAATGCCAGCAATTCATCGACCGAATGACATATCTTGGTCAACGGATTGGTCGTGAAGCCGCAGCGCTCAAACCACTTGATCATGCCCGACTGGGTATCGGCGGGCATCTCGCCGATCTCGCCCCAGGCATAGGCGAAGAAGCCGAGCGGCCGCGCCCGCGTGATTTCAGGGTCCTTCTGGCGCAGCGAGCCGGCCGCGGAGTTGCGCGGATTGGCGAACATAGGCTCCCCGGCAGCCTTTTGCCGCTCGTTCAGCGCCAGGAATGCGGCCTTGGTCATGTAGACCTCGCCGCGCACCTCGGTGACCGCGGGCACGGTTTTGCCCTTCAGTTTCTGCGGCACGTCGTCAATCGTTTTGATGTTGGCGGTGACGTCCTCGCCCTCGCTGCCGTCGCCGCGGGTGGCGGCGGTGACGAGCTCGCCATCAACGTAGCGCAGCGACATCGACAGTCCGTCGATCTTCGGCTCGGCGGAAAACGCAATCGGCTCGTCCTCGGAAAGCTTGAGGAAGCGGCGGATGCGGCCGACGAAATCGACGACGTCCTGCTCGGCGAAGGCATTGTCGAGCGACAGCATCGGCACCGCGTGGCGCACCTTGCGGAAGCCGCGCGCCGGCGCCGCGCCGACTTTCAGCGAAAGCGACTCGAGCGTCCGCAAATCGGGGAAGCGCGCCTCGATGGCGTTATAGCGCTGCCGGAGCGCGTCGTATTCCGCGTCCGACACGCTCGGCCGGTCCTGCTGGTAATAGCGCTTGTCGTGCGCAGAAATCTCGACCTGAAGCCGCGCATATTCAACCGCAGCCTGCTTGGCGGT
>JALHNV010000021.1 GCA_022843325.1 Pseudolabrys sp.
TCGGAAAGCCGTAACGGCGCGGTGTTCCCGTGGAATTTCGTCGCCGTCGGTAGCTACTGGACTGCCGCCGACGTCGCCATCCAGCACATCGCCAAGGAATTCGGCGGCCTCGACAAGCTCAAGGACAAGAAGATCAGCCTCGTCTATCACGACAGTCCCTACGGCAAGGAGCCGATCGCAGCCCTTGAGGCGCGCGCCAAGTTGCACGGCTTCAACTTCAAAGCGATCCCGGTCACCCATCCGGGCGTCGAGCAGAAGTCGCAGTGGCTGTCGATCCGTCAGGACCGGCCCGACTACGTGCTGCTCTGGGGCTGGGGCGTGATGAACTCGACCGCGATCAAGGAGGCGGCGGCGGTCGGCTTCCCGCGCGACAAGGTGATGGGAGTGTGGTGGTCCGGCGCAGAGCCTGACGTGACGCCGGCCGGCGACCAGTCGACCGGCTACAAGGCGCTGATGCTGCAGCACGGCGCCGGCAAGTCGAAGGTGCATGCCGACCTCGAGAAGTTCGTCATCGGCAAGGGCAAGTCCCCCACCAAGGAAGACTTTGCTCAGGTGCTCTACAACCGCGGCATTCTCAACTCCATGATCGGCGTCGAGGCGATCCGCACCGCAATGGCGAAATACGGCAACAAGCCGATGACCGGCGAGCAAATCCGCTGGGGGTTCGAAAACCTCAACCTGACCGCCGACCGCATCAAGGAGCTCGGCTTCGACGGCATGTTGCAGCCGATGCGCTTCAGTTGCCAGGACCATCAGGGCGCCGATGTCGCGCGCGTCCAGCAGTGGGACGGCAAGGCCTGGAAGGTGATCTCCGAGTACTACACGGCCGACCGCAAGATTCTCGATCCGATGGTTCAGGACGCGGCGGTCAAGTACGCGGCCGAGAAAAAGATCACGGCGCGCGACTGCTCGAAGGAGAGCTGAGCGTCGGCACGCGTTACCCTCCCCGCGCCGTGCGGGGAGGGTTTCTTCGCAGGGAAGGCCTCAGGTGAGTACGGTCTCGCAATCCCACGACCCGACCAAATCCTTCCTCTCGGTGAACAACATCGAGGTGGTGTACAGCCACGTCATTCTGGTGCTGAAGGGCGTGTCGCTCGACGTGCCCAAGGGCGGCATCGTCGCGCTGCTCGGCGCCAACGGCGCCGGCAAGACGACAACGCTAAAGGCCATCTCGAACCTGCTGCATGCCGAGCGCGGCGAAGTCACCAAGGGCTCGATCCTGCTCGACGGCGAGCCGGTGCACAAACTGACGCCGAACGAACTGGTGACGCGCGGCTGCATCCAGGTGATGGAAGGCCGCCGCTGCTTCGCGCATCTGACCATCGAGGAAAATCTGCTCACCGGCGCCTTCACCCGGCGCGACGGCAAGGCCGCAACCGCACGCGACCTCGAGATGGTCTACAATTATTTCCCGCGCCTGCGCGAGCGCCGCGGCTCAACCGCCGGCTACACCTCGGGCGGCGAACAGCAGATGTGCGCCATCGGCCGCGCGTTGATGTCGCGGCCGTCGATGATCCTGCTGGACGAACCGTCAATGGGGCTGGCGCCGCAGATCGTCGAGGAGATATTCACCATCGTGAAGGACCTCAACGAGAAAGAGGGCGTGTCGTTTCTGCTGGCCGAGCAGAACACCAACATGGCGCTGCGCTACGCGCGCTACGGCTATATTCTCGAGAACGGCCGTGTGGTGATGGATGGCGACGCCAAATCGCTGGCGGAAAATGAAGACGTCAAGGAATTCTACCTCGGCATTTCCGACGGCCGCCGCAAATCGTTTCGCGACGGCAAGCATTACCGTCGCCGCAAGCGGTGGCTGGCGTGAGCACATCCGTCATGGCCGGGCTTGTCCCGGCCATCCACGTCTTGCTTTACTTGAAGAAAAAAAGACGTGGATGCCCGGCATAAAGCCGGGCATGACGGAGAGGTGCATGTCCGACGCCTACGACACCCTCGAAACCCGCGATCCTGCGCTGCGCGAGCGCGAGCAGTTCGCCGCGCTGCCAGCTGCCATCGCCCATGCCGTGACCGCGCCGGGCTGGGCCAGGCATCTCGCCGGCGCCGAGCCGCAAGCCGTCACCTCGCGCGCTGCGCTCGCCACACTGCCGGTGATGCGCAAGACCGATATCGCCGCCCTGCAAAAGGAGCATCCGCCGTTCGGCGGGCTCAACGTCACGGCGCCGGGCCGGGCGAAACGGTTGCTGATGTCGCCGGGACCGATCTTCGAGCCGGAAGGCGAGGGCGCCGACTGGTGGGGCGCGGCGCGCGCCTGCCACGCCGCCGGCTTTCGCGCCGGCGATATCGTGCACAATTCATTCGCCTATCATCTCACGCCGGGTGGTTTCATTCTGGAATCGGGCGCGCGCGCGATCGGCTGCGCGGTCATTCCCGGTGGCGTCGGCAATACCGAGCAGCAGCTTGAGGCCATCGCGCGTTACAAGCCGTCCGGCTATGTCGGCACGCCGGACTTTCTCAAGATCCTGCTCGATACCGCCGCCAAAGCGAACAAGGACGCGTCGTCGTTCAGGCGCGCGCTGGTTTCGGGTGCGGCGCTGCCGGCCTCGCTGCGCGACGTACTGGGCGGGCGCGGCGTTGCAGTGCTGCAATGCTATGCCACCGCCGAACTCGGCATCATCGCCTATGAGTCGTCGGCCCGCGAAGGCATGATCGTCAATGAAACGGTGATCCTCGAGATCGTCCGTCCGGGCACCGGCGAGCCAGTCGCCGAGGGCGAGGTCGGCGAGGTGGTCGTCACCTCGTTCAATGCCGACTACCCGATGATCCGGCTGGCGACCGGCGACCTGTCGGCGATCCTGCCGGGCCTCTCGCCGTGCGGCCGCACCAATGCGCGCATCAAAGGCTGGATGGGCCGCGCCGACCAGACTGCCAAGGTGAAAGGCATGTTCGTGCATCCGCGGCAGATCGCCGACATCGGCGCGCGGCATCCGCAATTGGCGCGGCTGCGGCTGGTGGTCGGCCGCGACAACGAGCAGGACACCATGACGCTCGAGTGCGAATGCGCCGCGCCGGATGCCGCGCTGGAAGCGGCCGTCGCCGCGACGGTGCAGGCGGTCACCAAGCTCAGGGCGGCGATCCGGCTGGTGCCGCCCGGATCGCTGCCCAATGACGGCAAAGTAATCGCCGACGACCGGCCGGCAGGTTAGGGCGCTTGCCCTTGACCGCACTCGCCGTTTGCTCCTGATAGCGCGTATGAACCCGTCCGATCATAAACCTGCCGGCCATCCCGCGCTGCCGCCGCGCCGCATCGGCGTGCTGCTGGTCAATCTCGGCACGCCCGACGCCACCGACTATTGGTCGATGCGCCGCTATCTGAAGGAATTCCTGTCCGATCCGCGCGTGATCGAGGAAAACCGCATCAAGTGGTGGCTGGTGCTCAATCTCATCATCCTCACCGTGCGCCCCGGCCGCAAAGGCCGCGACTACGACAAGATCTGGAACAGGGATCTCAACGAGTCCTTTCTCAAGACCATCACCCGCGCGCAGTCTGACAAGCTCGGCGCCATGCTGGTCGGCAATCCGGATCTGCTGGTCGACTGGGGCATGCGCTATGGCAATCCCTCGATTGCCTCAAAGCTGGAGGCAATGCAGGCGGCCGGCTGCGACCGGATCTTGCTGGTGCCGCTTTATCCGCAATATGCCGCGGCTACGACGGCCACCGTCTGCGACAAGGCGTTCGAGGCGCTGGCGCGCATGCGCTGGCAACCGGCCTTGCGTGTCGCGCCGGCCTGGCACGACCAGCCGGCCTATATCGAGGCGCTGGCGAATTCGCTTGAGCGTGAGATCGCGAAGCTGACATTCAAGCCGGACGTCATCATCGCCTCCTTCCACGGCATGCCGGAAGAATATTTGCAGAAGGGCGATCCCTATTACTGTCATTGCGCCAAGACCGCGCGCCTGCTGCGCGAGCGCATGGGCCTCGACGAAAGCCAGTTGATGCTGACCTTCCAGTCGCGCTTTGGCCCGGCCGAATGGCTCAAGCCCTATACCGACGAGACCGTGAAGGCGCTGGCCGAACGCGGCGTGAAGAACCTCGCCATCATCACGCCGGGCTTTGCCGCCGACTGTCTGGAGACGCTGGAAGAGATCGCGATGGAAAACGCCGAGATATTCCATCAGGCCGGCGGCGAGAACTTCGCGGCGATCCCGTGCCTCAACGATTCGCCGGACGGCATGAATGTCATCCGCGATGTGGTCGAGCGGGAGCTGCAAGGCTGGGTGTGAAGCGGGCGTCTCCACCCCGCCAGCGGATAGGCGCCATCAACACCTCGTTAACCATAGCCCTTTAACGTCCGTTAACCACTTCCCGCCGGCTGCGCGGGGGCGTGCGCCTTGTTGCGCCCGTCGCCAGCCGGCCACAGGAGGCCGAGACAGGACGTGCGGCGCCGTAGAATTCCACCCTTTGCCGTGCCGCGTTGCGCGTGCTGGCTGGCGTCCGCCGTCATGGCGTGCGCGGCGGTGGAAGCGCATGCGCAGCTGGCCGCGCCCGATCCGCTGTCGCCCCGGCTGAGCGTCGACCAGCGCGCGGTACCCGGTTTTCAGCCGTTCGACCGGCCGGTCCAGACGCAAGCCGGTCAGCCGACCACGTTCACGCCGCCGGTTTCCGGCGCTGGCTCGACGGGTTTCGATTCGACCAACAACCGCCGTCCGCGGGGCCGCGCCGCGCCGCGCGCGACGACTGCCGCGCCGGCCGGCACCGGCCTCGATGCACAAGCCTCTGTGCCGCCAACGTCGGGGACGACGCCGGTGTCGCCATACCAGCTTCCACCGCGCGGCAGCCCCGCCGCGCAGGCGCGGGCGCAGGTACCGGGCGCGGGTCCGATTGAAGACGTCGGCGCCATCCGCGATGCAGCTGTGCGGCGCCGGGCGCGCATCGACGAGGCCGATCCCTATGCCGCGATCGGCCTGCGTGGCGGCAGCTTCATCTGGTATCCGGCCGTCGAACTGCTTGGCGGCTACGACACCAATCCCGAACGCGGATCGAACCGGAGGGGCGCATCGCTCTACACCATCGCACCGGAACTGCGGGTGCAGTCGGACTGGTCGCGGCATGAGTTCAAGGCCGATCTGCGCGGCAGCTACACCGGCTACAGCCCGGACACCGAACCGACGCTGAGCCGCCCGGCCTTCGATGGTCGTGCCGAAGGCCGCATTGATGTCACCAAGGACACGCGCATCGACGCCGGCGCCCGTCTGCTGGTGTCGACCGATAATCCCGGCAGCCCGAATTTGCAGGCCGGATTGCAGAAGCTGCCGATCTTCACCACGGCCGGTGGTTCGCTCGGCCTCGGTCACCGCTTCAACCGCTTCGACCTGTCGGTGCGCGGCGATGCCGAACGCACCGCCTATCAGGACTCCAAGCTGACCAACGGCAGCACGGCCAGTAACCGGGACCGCAATTACGACCAATATGCCGGCACGCTGCGCGGCGCCTACGAGCTTTCGCCCGGTGTGACGCCCTTCGTCGATGTCACCTCCGATCAGCGCAAGCACGAGGTCTCGCCCGATCCGAACGGCTACCAGCGCAACTCGACCGGCCTCACGGGCCGCGTCGGTTCGACTTTTGAATTGTCGCGCCTGCTGGTTGGCGAAGTGGCGCTCGGCTACACCAAACGTTCTTATGACGACCCGCGCTTTGCCGACCTCACCGGCCTGATCGGCGATGCCTCGCTGATCTGGACCGTCAACGCGCTGACCACGGTGAAGCTGACCGCGCGCTCGAATGTCGCGGAATCGACGGTGCCCGGCGTCGCCGGCGTGCTCAATCGCGACGTCGGCGTTCAGCTCGATCATGCTTTCCGCCGTTATCTGATCGGCAGCGTTAAGGCCGGTTTCGGTCTGGAGAGCTATCGCGGCGTCAGCTCTTCGACGACGACAACGGTCGTATGCGATTGCGTCGTCTCGACGACGACGACAACGGGCGTCGACCGCGAGGATAAGCGCTTCTGGCTCGGCGCCGGGCTGACCTACAAGTTCAACCGCAACGTCCACGTCAAAGGCGAATTCCGTCAGGAGTGGCTGCGCTCCAACGTGCTCGGAAACGATTACACCGCCAGCACGTTCCTGGTCGGCGTCCGCTGGCAGCAGTAGCGGGTGCGCCGTCGGGCTTTGTACGGCGGAATAGTAGTTGTAGGGCGGATTAGCGAAGCGTAATCCGCCCTGCGCCTCAACCCAACCGACGGCTTCGGCTACTTCCCGCCCAGCATCCGCTGCATCTCGGCCCGCAATTCCGGCGCGATGTCCTCGCGCTCGAGGCCATAGGCGATGTTGGCGGCGAGGAAGCCGATCTTTGAACCGCAGTCGAAGCTGCGGCCGTCGAACTTCAGGCCGTAGAAAGGCTGTGTCTTGGCCAGCGCCAGCATCGCGTCGGTGAGCTGGATTTCGCCGCCGGCGCCGGCCGACTGCTTTGACAGCACCTCGAAGATCTCCGGCTGCAGAATGTAGCGGCCGGTGATGCTGAGATTGGACGGCGCGTCCGCCGCCTTCGGCTTCTCGACCATGCCGGTGATGCTGAAGGCTTTACCCTTGGTCTCGCCGACACCGACAATGCCGTACATGTGGACGCGGTCGCTCGGCACTTCCTCGACCGCGATGATGTTGGCGTTGGTATCGAGCGCATTGGCGGCATCGATCATTTGCGCCAGGCAGCCCGGTTCGTGCTGCACGAGAACGTCCGGCAACAGCAGTGCGAACGGTTCGTTGCCGACCAGTTCGCGCGCGCACCACACGGCGTGGCCCAGCCCGAGCGGCGACTGCTGGCGGGTGAAGCTGGCGGTGCCAGCTTCCGGCAGATCCTGCGACAACAAGCTTAGCTCTTCTTTTTTGCCGCGCTCGACCAGTGTCAGTTCAAGTTCGAACTGGCGATCGAAATGGTCCTCGATCACGCTCTTGTTGCGGCCGGTGACGAAGATGAAGTGCTCAATGCCGGCTTCGCGCGCCTCGTCGACCACGTGCTGGATCAGTGGCCGATCGACCACCGGCAACATCTCCTTCGGCATCGCCTTGGTGGCGGGAAGGAACCGGGTTCCGAGACCGGCGACGGGGAAGATGGCTTTTCTGATGCGGGACATGCGGTGGGGGAACTGCCTGGATTGAAATGGATCGGAGGATCAGAAAGCATGGGCCGACGCATTGGTCCAGATGCCGGGCCCTATTAACGCCATGGAAACGATATCATTGCACCCATAGGGCCTGGGACGAAAACGTGGGAGCGCTGGCCGCAATGACACGGATACACAGCCATCTCATGGCCGCTGCCGTCATGGCCGCCTTCACCGGCAGCGCGGTGGCCAGCGATGATCGCAAAAGCTCCATTACCGGCACGATCCCGCGGACCTCGGCTCCGGTCCAGCCGGGCGACAAGGAATGGAGCGGCGAATCCGGCGGTTCCGGCCATCCGCAGATGACGGCCGCGGCGATCCGGGCCGCCGCGGCGCATTTTCCGCAGTGCATCGAACAGCTGTGGCCGCTGGCCGCACGCCGCGGCATTTCGCGCGCCAGCTTCAACGCTCATGCGGCGCCGCTGACGCCCGATTTGCGGATCATGGATTTCGTCGATAGCCAGCCGGAGTTCACCCGGTCGTTCTGGGACTACCTGGATATTCTCGTCACCGACGCGCGCATCGCCAAGGGCCGCGAGATGATGGAAAAGCACAGCGCCATCTTCGAGGCGGTGGAACGGACTTATGGCGTCGACCGCTATGTCGTTGCCGCGATCTGGGGCGTGGAAACCAACTACGGTGATATCCGCGGCGACCGGCCGGTGATCCGCTCGACCGCGACGCTGGCCTGCGTCGGCCGGCGGCAAAACTATTTCCGCGACGAATTCCTGTCCGCGCTGGAAATTCTGCACCGCGGCGACGTCAAGCCTGACCGCCTGGTCGGCTCCTGGGCCGGCGCTTTCGGCCCGACCCAGTTCATGCCGAGCGCGTTCAAGCGCGACGCCATCGATTTCGACCGCGACGGCCGCCGTGACCTCGTCGACTCGGTCGCCGACGTGATGGGCTCGACCGCCAACAAGCTCAAACGGGGCGGCTGGAATGCCGGCGAAACCTGGGGCTACGAGGTGGTGGTACCGGCAACGTTCGATTTCCTGCTGGCCGAGCGCGGCCGCACTTTGACGATCCGCGAGTGGGAGCAGTACGGGCTCAAGCGCGCCGGCGGCCAGGCTTTCCCGCGCCCCGATGACCGCGCCTATCTGATGGTGCCGGCGGGCGTGCAGGGCCCCGGCTTCCTGATGTTGCCGAATTTCCGGGCCATCATGCGCTACAACCCGTCCGAGGCCTATGCGTTGGCGATCGGCCATCTGGCCGACCGGCTGCGCGGCGGCGATGCCTTCGTGCAGGAGTGGCCGCGCTACGAGCGCGTGCTGTCGCGTGCCGAGCGGCTCGAGTTGCAACAATTGCTGGCGCGGCATGGCTTCGACGTCGGCGAGCCGGACGGCCGCTTCGGCGCCAGGACCCGTTCCGCGATCCGCGATTTCCAGGCCCGGATCGGCCAGGTTCCCGACGGCTTCGCTTCGGCGGTGGTGCTGGACCGGTTGCGGGCCCGCTAGGGCTAACCACCCCGCCATCTTCGAGTTGACATTTTTGGCGTGCTATTGACCCTGCAAGCCGGCAATGGGCACTCGGTATGACTGGTAAATTTCGGCTTTCGCGCGGGTTCCTCGGCGTGGCTCTTTTGGCCGCGGCCGAACTGGCCTGCGTCGCGGCGATTGAAATCGCCGCGATGGCCCCGGCGGAGGCCCAGTATTACAGCAATGACGGCCGTCAGTACCGCCAGCGGCCGCAACGCCAGCAGGGCGGCGGCGGCTTTTTCGATGGCCTGTTCGGCCGCCCGCGCGCGCCGGTCTACCAGGAGCCGCAATATGAGCGGCCCCAGCCGCAGCAACAGCAGCAGGTCGATAGTTCGCGGGCGCCCAGCCCCCGCAAATCCGACGGCACGACGCCAACCACGTCGGTCGTGGTGCTGGGCGACGCCATGGCTGACTGGCTGGCTTATGGCCTCGAAGAGGCCTTTGCCGACGCGCCGGAGATAGGCATCGTCCGCAAGAACAAGCCCTATTCCGGTCTGCTGCGCTACGACGCCAAGACCGATCAGGACTGGTGGACAATGGCGCGGGAGTTGCTGGCGCCGGAGAAGCCGAATTACGTGATCATGATGCTCGGCGTCACCGACCGTCAGAGCTTCCGCGCCAGCGACCTCGCCCGGGCGGCCGAGAAAAAAGAAACCGAAGCACCCGCCGCTGTTCCGAATGCACCCGCCAGTGCGGCGTCCGCCGATCCCGACGACGACGAGGAAACCAGCATTGCGGCGTCCGAGCCGGCCAGCCGCCGCATCACCGGGACGGTCGAATTCCGCACCGACCAATGGGCGTCGATCTATTCGAAGCGCATCGACGACACCGTGGCCGCACTCAGGAGCAAGGGCGTGCCGGTGTTCTGGGTCGGCCTGCCATCGATCCGCGGTGCCCGCTCGACCGCCGACGCGGTCTATCTCAACGATCTCTATCGCGCCCGCGCCCAGCGTGCCGGCGCCATCTACATCGACGTCTGGGACGGCTTCGTCGACGAAAACGGCCGCTTCGCCACATTCGGTCCGGATTTCGAGGGCCAGCGCCGGCGGTTGCGGTCGGGCGACGGCGTGTTCTTTTCGCAGGCCGGTGCCCGCAAGCTCGCCCATTATGTCGAGCGCGAATTGCGCCGTCACATGAGCAACCGGGTGCCGGTGGCCTTGCCGTCCGGTCCGCTGGAGCCGCTGCCTGAAGGTCAATCCGCGGCGCGGCCGCTGTCCGGTCCGGTGGTACCGCTGACGACGCCGGTGAGCGCCGGCAATCTGCTCGGCGGCGCCGGCAGCCGCTCGACGCTGGTGGACGCCACCGCGACGCGTGTGCTGGTCAAGGGCCAGACGGTCGATGCCCCGGCGGGCCGCGCCGATGATTTCGTGTGGCCGCCCGGCAGCGCCCGTACGACCGACCCCGCTGCCGTGACGGTGCCGGCCGCGGCCGCTGCCGCGTCGGCATCCGTGCCGCCCGCGGCGACGTCCTATACCGAGCCGCCGGTGGTGGCGCCGAAGCCGGTCCTGCCGAAAGTCGATCCAAAGGCGGCGGCAAAATCCAAACCGACAGCACCGCCTGCCGCGCCGCGCGCGGTCGAAACCCGGCCGCGCCCGCAGGCCGCCGCACCGCCGCCGGCCCGGTCATCGGGTCCGTTCGACTGGTTCAGATAATCTGATTGAATATAGCGGCGCGGTTGCCGGGGAAGCGATTCCGGCAACCGGCGCCGTAGAACGCGAAACGCAACCGCGCACGACTGACCGGACGCTACGGCCACCGTTTACGCCGGTGGCGTCACTCCTCCAGAATTCGGGTCTGCACGGCGTTACATTGACGCGCACTCGCACTGGCCGATACGCCCGATTCGTAACGTCAATGATGCAGCGGCGCGATCCGAGTCTCGAGTCCTCCCGGCGGCAAAGCTGTGGTCAAGTCGCTCACCGCGGGAAATTTCTGTGATAAAGTCGCGCACGCCTGTCGGAGCAAGCCCGTGCCGCGTTTTGTCCTTGTCATCGCCGCCATTCTGGTCGCCGGCGCGGCCGCGCCGGCCAGCGCCGCCAACTGGCTGGAAAAGTCCTTCTATCTGAGCGGCCCGCGCTACGACGGCGCAGTGCCGCCGTGCGATGTCGCGCTCGGCACCATCGCAGCGCGATTCGCGCACAAGGAAAGCCGGTTCTGGAATTCCAGCCTGCAAATTCTTGATTTCGAACGGGTGCGCCAGGTTGCTTACCGGCCGTGGGCGGCGGGCACAATTCCGCGCCGCTTCTGCAGCGCCGTTGCCCTGGTGAGCAACGGACGCCGCCATGCGGTGCATTACTGGATCGGTGAGGATACCGGGACCATCGGCGCAAGCTGGGGTGTGGAGTGGTGCGTGGCCGGGCTCGACCGCAACTGGTCCTATAATCCGGGGTGCAAGATGGCGCGGCCCTGAGGGTCTGCGGCTGCGCTGTTGCCGGCTCTGGCGGACTTGCCTTCCAGCCAGTCGGCATTGTCGGCCAAAGCCAGCAGGGATTCCTGCATTCTCAGGTAGCGCGCCCTTGCCTCGGAAGGGCAATCCTCGGCGCCCGCCGAGGCGGCGCATTCGCTGGCCCAGGCGCGCAATTTATCCGCGTTCAGCGTGTCGATCATGGCGGACCTCTTTCTGGAAATACGGACCCAACATCGGTGAGGGTCTGGGCAGGAACGCGCCCTTCGAACGCATCGGGACTTGTCTATTGAACGGTCCACGGGGGCCGACCCTGCCGTCGGACGAGAAATAGTTGCAAGGTCAGGCCTGTTTTGTTTATATTATGTTCTTGATAAGTTCTAATTTTATCGGTATTTCAGTAGGGAACTTTTGGTTTCGATCAATTTCCGGTTTGTTCTCCAGAGGCGTCTTGCGTAAAGGGGGATCCATGCCAGCCCGTTCCGTTGCCCAAAGTCCTGTCGTCCGTGGTTCCATTGACCGGCGTCCCCTCACGACGCGTCGTCGCGTGGCCGACGCGCTCAGGTGCGCATCCGTCGCCGTCTGCTTCACCTTGCTGTTTGCCGTGGTGGCGCTGGCGCAGGAGCGGGGGCAGGGCCGCAGCCAGACCTTCGGCGATGATCCCCGGCAGAGCGCCCCCGGTCAGTTCGATTTCTATGTGCTGGCGTTGTCGTGGTCGCCGTCTTATTGCGCTGCGGCGGCCGAGCGCGCGCCGCAGCGGACGCCGGAGCAGCAATGCGCCGGCCGGCCGTTCCACTTCGTGGTGCACGGGCTGTGGCCGCAATATGAACGCGGCTCGCCGTCCTACTGCCAGGTACCAGCGCCGCGGCTCAACCGCGCCATCGTCGGCGAAATGCTCGACCTGATGCCGAGCCCACGCTTGATCTTCCACCAGTGGGACCGGCATGGCACGTGTTCCGGCTTGTCGGCGTCCGCCTATTTCGAAACGGTGCGCAAGGCGCGGGCGGTGGTGAAAATTCCCGGCGACTATCTCGAACTCGACAAGCCGATGATGGTCAATCCCGGCGACGTCGCCGCGGCCTTCATCAAGGCCAATCCCGGCATGACGGAGGCCAATATTGCGGTCTCCTGCGACAGCAAGCGGCTCAATGAAGTGCGCATCTGTCTCAGCAAGGATTTTTCTTTTCGTGACTGCGCCGAGGTCACGCGCCGTTCGTGCCGGCGCGACAGGGTCGCGATGCCGGCGGTGCGTGGCGGCTGACACGTTAGCTATCATCCAGAGCAGCGCGCGTTAAGCGCGTGCGGCCGGCGTCATTCGCGTCGATCAGGAACCCAGAAATAAACTGCGTTCGTGCCGTGACCTATCGTAGGCGATGACATTAAGCGGCTGCTAACGATGGCGGCCTGCGGAATGGGGATAAGGCCTGCGGGTCACGTATTCACACAAGCTTCTCGTAAGCGAAAATGCGCATTGTCCGGCACGCGATGAGTGCGGGGAGGGCGCTGCCATGCGCGGGACTGTATGAACAAGGCGCGGGAATACATTAATTTCGCTGGCTGGTTTGTGGGCATCGGCTACGCCGTGATGTGGCCGTTCACGGCATCGGGTCGCAGCAGCGAGCCGTTTGGCGCCTCCGTGCTGTGCGGTGACGGTGTGCTGGCCGGGTGGCTGTGCCAGACGTCCTACCCGCTGCGGATGCCGGAGGCTTTTCACGTACTTGGATTCGCGTCCGCACTGTTCGTTGTCTTCCGCCTGGTGAACTACGCCGCGCGGCGGTTGAGACGCCGGCCGCAGGCCCTCGTCATCGTTTCGCCCTCGGACGTACCGATCGTACCGTCGCCAGCAACCTTTGCGCGGCCACGCCTGCCGCCGGCGCCGCCGCCGCATCGATCGGTCAAGCCGCGCACGCATTTTGGCCTGCGCAATGTGCCACGCTGAGCGCCGAGTTGTGGCATAAGCGCGAGCGGCAGGCCGGATCCGCGGCCGCCATCGTCGGAGCAGCGAAACAACGCCGTGAACTATCGCCACGCCTTCCATGCCGGCAGCTTTGCCGATGTGTTCAAGCACGCCGTGCTGGCCCGTATTCTCAATTATCTGCGCGAGAAGGAGAGCGCTTTCCGCGTCATCGATACCCATGCCGGCGCCGGCCTCTACGATCTGACCGGCGCGGAGGCCAGGCGGGGCGGCGAATGGCAGGAGGGCATCGCACGGCTGCTGGCGGCAGAGCCGGCCGCGCCCGTTGCGGCGCTGCTGGCGCCCTACCTCGATGTGGTCGGGGCGCTCAATGAGCCCGGCCGGCTGAAAATCTATCCGGGCTCGCCGGCGATCGCGCGCGCCTGGTTGCGGCCGCAGGACCGGCTGATCGCCTGCGAGCTGGATCTCAAAACAGAGTCGCTGTTGAGTCGTAATCTGCGCGGCGATCCGCGCATCAAGGTGCTCGAGATCGACGGCTGGACCGCGCTGTCGGCTTACGTGCCGCCGCCGGAGCGGCGCGGCCTGATCCTGATCGATCCGCCGTTCGAGGAACCCGCCGACTACCACCGGCTGTCGCACGGACTGATCGAGGCGCACCGCAAATGGGCGACCGGCATCTACGCGCTCTGGTATCCGATCAAGGATCGCGGCGACCCGGATGCGTTGGCCAAGAGGCTGCGGCGCGCCGGCATCGGCAAATTGTTGCGCGCTGAACTAATCGTCACGCCGTTGCGCGATCCGAGGCGTCTTAACGGCTCCGGACTGATCCTGGTGAACCCGCCGTGGACGCTCGAAGGCGAACTGTCGACGCTGCTGCCGGCGCTGGCCGGTATTCTCGGCCGCGACGGCGGCGGCGCTTTCCGGCTCGACTGGCTCGCCGGCGAAAGCTGATCGCGCTGCATTGCGGTATCTGCCGCCTCTTTCCAGCAGCGCACAGTTAGTGTGTAGTTCCATTATTGGCAGTGACGTTCCGCCTCTTTAAGGAGGCCGGCGGAGTGACAGAGGCCGCTCGTGGCCGACGCTATCCCCGAAAGAAGAATGTCCGGCCGAGCCGCCGTGTCGTGGGGCCGGTGGCGGAGCAGTACGGGGAAGAGGGAGAATTCCCGATGGCGCAAACCGGAGTGGTGAAGTTTTTTAATGGTGAAAGAGGCTACGGGTTCGTGAAGCCAGATGATGGCGGACGCGATGTGTTCGTGCACATCACCGCCGTGGAGCAGGCCGGTCTGAAGGGCCTGAACGAGGGGCAACACATCAGCTTCGATGTTGAACCGGACAAGAAGGGCAAGGGCCCCAAGGCAGTGAATCTGATCATCACCGGCTGAGCAACTGGCGCATGATGGCCGCGGATGTCATCATGCACCGATGCCGGGCGGGCGCCGCACGCCTCATTGTTGAAATGCAACAGCCGGGACGGCGCGTCCCGCTTCTGTAAGGGTGATCTTTTGTCATGATGATTCTGCGTTCTTCTCCTGCTTCGCCTTTCGGCCGCAAGGTTCGGATCGCCGCCGCAGTGCTCGGCCTCGATGGCCAGATCGATGTGCGTGCAACCGATCTCGACAGCGAGTCCGACAGCATCCGCGTCGAAAACCCGCTCGGAAAAATTCCGGCCCTGGTGCTGGAGAACGGAACCGCCTACTACGACTCGCGCGTGATCGTCGAGTATCTCGATCATCTCGCGGGCGGAGGCCGCATTATTCCACGCGGAGAAGCGCGCTTCGAGACGCTCCGATTGCAGGCGCTGTGCGACGGCATCCTCGATGCCTGTCTGATGCTGGTGTACGAGAACCGCTTCCGTCCCGAGGACAAGCGGGTTTCCGCCTGGACAGACCGGCAGGGCGGAAAAGTCGCGCGCGGCATGGCGGCGCTGGAAGCATCGCCGCCGCCCCTCGATGCAGTGCCCGATGTCGGCCAGATTTCGCTCGCCTGTCTGCTCGGCTATCGCGACCTGCGCTTTGCCGGCACCTGGCGGAAGGAATATCCCCGGCTGCTCGCTTGGCACGACAAATTCGATGCGCAGGTGCCGTCATTCGCGGCGACAAAAATCTCGCCCTGAGCACGGCCGCATTCGCAAAATAAAAAGCCCCGGAGCGATCCGGGGCTTTTCTTTTCGTCCCATGCTTTGCGGCCTAGAAACGATAGTTCAGGCCGGCGCGGACGATGTTGGTCTTGAAGCTGGCATCGGATCCTGCGACCGAACTGCCGCGGCCGAGATCGACATGCAGATATTCAACCTTGGCGGTCCACGGCCCGGCCAGCGCGGCTTCGACGCCGCCACCCAGCGTCCAGCCCGACCTGGTCTCGCTGCCGCTGCCGACGCCGGTCACCCAGGTATCGACCTTGCCCACAGCCCAGCCGCCAGTGACGTAGGGCATGTAATTGCCGGCTGCGTAGCCGAGGCGGCCGCGCACGGTGCCGAGCCATTTGTTGGCGGTATCGCAATTGGTGGCACCACAAGCGCCGCTGCCGCGGATATTGCTGTAGCCGATGTCGCCTTCAAGACCGACCACGACCGGACCGGTCTGGAAGTTGTAGCCGAGCGTGCCGGAAAAGATGCCGCCGCTGACATCATAGTTTCCGCCGCCGAAGTCCGACGTGCCCCAGCCGCCGCCACCGGTCACACCGGCATAGAATCCGGTCCAGTTATAGATCGGCGAAGCAACGTAGACGGGTGCCGCCGCAGGCGCCGCTTGACGCATCGGAATATCCGCAGCCGATACTGCCGTCGCGCCGAGTGCGATGACGGCGCAGCTCGCGATCAAGGATTTAGCGAGCGACGATTTCGCAAGAAGAGATTTTTTCATGACCACCTGCCGTTGTCCAAACGGACGACGCGAACTGCGCCGTTCCCCGATACCGGATTCAACAGTCAGGCGGGATCGTAGTTCCCGGGCGGCGGCCCGAAATGCCACGGCGCGACAATTTGGTTAAAAATGTCGATACTTTTCGCGTTTGCCGCGGGCATAAAAAAGAGCCCCGAGCCGAAGCCCGGGGCTCTTCTTCGTCGCAGTACTAGAAGCGATAGTTGAGACCGCCGCGAACAACATTGGTGTGGAAGTCGACGTTGGTGCCGCCGGCAAATGATCTGTTGCCGAGATCGACGTACAGGTATTCAGCCTTGGCGGTCCACGGACCGGCCAGCGCGACTTCAACGCCGCCACCGAGGGTCCAGCCTGCCTTGGTCTTGGTCTCGCTGAAGCCCAATGCCGACGCTTCGATATCGCCGACGGCCAGACCGCCGGTGACGAACGGCATCACGCGATCGAACGCGTAGCCGATACGGCCGCGCACGGTGCCGAGCCAATTGTTGCGGGTTTCGCAGGAACCGATGGCGCAGATGCCGGCGCTGGTGCTGCCCTTGATGCCGCTCCAGGCGACGTCGCCTTCAAGACCGAACACGGTCTGACCGGCCTGCCAGTTGTAGCCGATGGTGCCGCCAACCACGGCGCCGTCCACATCGAACGAGCCGGTGCCGCCGAAAGCATTGTTGAAGTTCGAGCGTCCCCAGCCGTAGCCGGCGTTGATACCGGCATACATGCCGGTCCAGTTATAGACAGGCGCCATATACATCGGCGCCTTCGCCGGCATCGCCTGCGGACGCTGCATGTCGGCCGCGTGGGCAACACCCGTCATCGAAATCACGGCGAGAGCACCCGCCAACACAACACGCTTCATTGCAGTTCTCCTGAAAGCCACCCACCCGAGTGATCGTGGGCGCACAGTATTCGTAAGCTAGAAGACGTCTAGTGCAGAGATGCAACACAACGAAGTAAGTTGTTGATTGTATTGTCTAAGTTACGTCGTTGTGATGACACTTTGTAGCCATGGTTACATCGCTGGTCCGCCGTAGTTCGGCTTGTGCAAATACTTGTAACTCAAAGGAAACATTGGAACTCATACGCAAAAACCCCGAGGCTTCCCCCGGGGTTTCTTGCCTGAGCGGCGTTGCCGCATTCGTCGCGCCTAGAAGTGGTAGTTGAGGCCCAGCCGCAGAATGTTGCTGTCGAAGCCATTGTTCTGGCCGGTGGCGATATAGTTCCGGCTGCCGAGATCCATGTAGAGGTACTCGACCTTGGCCGACCAGTTCGGCGTGAAGCCCACCTCCATACCGAGGCCGAGCGTCCAGCCAGCCTGCGTCTTGGTCTCGGAAAGTCCGGCAATCGTTCCGGTGACATTGCCGAATGCCAAACCGCCGGTGCCGTAGAACAGCACGTTGTTCATCGCATAGCCGATGCGACCGCGTAACGAACCGAACCACGGATTGGAAAACTGGTAGGGCGCGAAGGTCGACTCCGCGGACGAGAGGTTAAGATCCGCCTCGCCGCCGAACACCAAAGCGCCGCGCTGCCAGTTGTAGCCGCCCTGCAAGCCGCCGCCGATGCCGCTCGGCTTGGAGCCGCTGTTGCTCACATCGCCCCAGTTGTAGCCGAGGTTAATGCCGGCGTAGGGGCCGGCCCAGTTATAGAGACCGCCCTGAGCGGGCGCCGCGTAATACGGGGCAGGTCCACCCTGCCGGAAATCGGCCGCGGTCGCCGCACCAGCGACAACCGCCATGCTCGCCACAGTCATGGCCATGATCGCTTTATTCATCGGTATCCTCCACTTGATCCCGCTCCGGCCTTCGCCAGCCGCGAAAGCGTGACATTTTAGTGGAAGCTTTATCGCGCCCTTTACGTTAAACGGATATGAATGCGTAAGTATTCGAACGTGGTCAGGCTTCGTTACGCTTAAGGAAGTCTTATGGCACCGGGGCTTTTGCTACTTTCATTTACCATGTCCCCTCACGATGCATTCACTATAATGCCGTGACCGCGGGCCAGACCTGCAATGACAGACGCCATTGTGGCGTGAACAGTCCGGCGAAATATGGCTATGGCAGATAACGACACTTACCCGCCGCCGCGCACGGCGCTGATCACCGGCGCGGGCCGCCGCATCGGCCGCGCCATAGCGTCGGCGCTTGCCGATGCCGGTTATGGCGTGGTGTTGCATGCCCATCGATCGCGCGCCGAGGCCGAGCAGTTGGCGGCCGAAATCATCGCAACCGGCGGCCGCGCCAGCGTCGTGCTCGCCGACCTTGCCGATGCCGAGGCTGTGCGCGGCGTGGTGCCGGCGGCGGCCGCGCTGGGGCCGCTGACGCTCCTGGTGAACAGCGCCAGCGAATTCAATTTCGACGAGATCGCCACCCTGCAACGTGACAGCTTCGATCGCGCGATGGCGGTCAATCTGGCGGCGCCCTTGTTTCTCGCGCAGGCCTTTGCGGCCCAGGCGCCGGAGGGGGCCGATGCCTCGATCGTCAACGTGGTCGACCAGCGCGTGCTCAAGCCGACGCCGCGCTTCCTCTCTTATGCGCTGAGCAAAAGCGCGCTGCACAACGCGACGACCATGCTGGCGCAAGGGCTGGCCCCCAGGCTGCGGGTGAATGCCGTGGCGCCAGGGCCGACGCTGCCGAGCCCGCGGCAGACCGACGCGCAGTTTGCCGCCCAGGCCGCGACTTTGCCGTTGCTGCAGGGGCCATCGCCGGACGATGTTGCCGCGGCCGTGCTGTATCTGGCGCAGGCCCGCAGCGTCACCGGCGTCACCATCCCTGTCGACGGCGGCCAGCATATCGCCTGGCGCACCGCCGACAGCGATGTGGCGGAATAGAGCCGCCGCATTATCTGTCCCCCATGAACGGTCCGCCCAAAGACCTCGAACCGGCCGACGACCTCCGCGAGGAGGACGATGAATCGTCGCTGCCCGAACTGGAACTGACCGAAGCGCCAGCCGGATCGCTGACCGCGGGGCGCTCCGCGATCGCGCGCTTCGCCAAGCTGGCGCCGCGGGCGCCCGGCGTCTACCGGATGATCGACGCCAACGGCGACGTGCTCTACGTCGGCAAGGCCAAGAACATCCGGAAAAGGGTGATCTCCTACACGCGGCCGGCCGGCTACGACAACCGCATTGCCCGCATGATCGCCGGTACGGTGACGATGGAGTTCGTCAGCACAAGGACCGAAACCGAAGCGCTGCTGCTTGAAGCCAATCTGATCAAGCGGCTGCGGCCGCGCTTCAACGTGCTGATGCGCGACGACAAGTCGTTTCCCTACATCATGATCACGTCGGATCACTGGGCGCCACAGATTCTCAAGCACCGCGGCGCACGCACCCGGCCGGGGCACTATTACGGCCCCTTCGCCAATGCCGGCGCGGTCAACCGTACCGTCAACGCGTTGCAGCGGGCGTTTTTGTTGCGCTCCTGTTCGGACTCGTTCTTCGAGTCGCGCACGCGGCCCTGTCTGCTGCACCAGATCAAGCGCTGCGCGGCGCCCTGCACCGGCGAGATCGATTTCGCCGGCTATTCCGCGCTGGTGCGCGAGGCCAACGACTTCCTGTCCGGGCGCAGCCGTGCCGTACAGCAGGAGCTGGCGGCGGAAATGGACGCCGCGGCGTCGACGCTCGATTTCGAGCGCGCCGCGATCTACCGCGACCGGCTGGCGGCGCTGTCGGCGATCCAGTCGCACCAGGGCATCAATCCGCGCAACGTGGAAGAGGCCGACGTCTTCGCCGTGCACCAGGCCGGCGGCTATACCTGCGTCGAGGTGTTCTTCTTCCGCACCGGGCAGAACTGGGGCAACCGCGCTTACTTCCCCAAGGCCGACCGCTCGCTGTCGGCGCCCGAGGTGTTGAGCGCCTTCATGGCGCAATTCTATGACGACAAGCCGCCGCCGCGGCTGATGCTGGTGTCGCACGATTTCGAGGAGCGCGAATTGCTTGCTGAGGCGCTCTGCATCAAGGCCGGACGCAAGGTCGAGATCAGCATGCCGCAGCGCGGGGAGCGCAAGGAGCTGGTCGAGCATGCGCTGACCAACGCCCGCGAGGCGCTGGCGCGCAAGCTGGCCGATACCTCGTCGCAGCAGCGTCTGCTGAAGGCGCTGACAGAGACCTTCGGCCTGCCGCGCGAGCCCCGCCGCATTGAGGTCTATGACAACAGCCATATCGCCGGCAGCAACGCGGTCGGCGCCATGGTGGTCGCGGGGCCGGAAGGCTTCCGCAAGAACCAGTATCGCAAGTTCAACATCCGCTCGGCAGACCTGACGCCGGGCGATGACTACGGCATGTTGCGCGAGGTATTGCAGCGGCGCTTCAAGCGGCTGCTGAAGGAGGACCCGCGTGAGACTGTTTTACCCTCTCCCCTTGAGGGAGAGGGTGGTTATCTTTCTTCTTCACCACCCCCCTTGGGGGAGAGGTCGGCTGCCGAAGGCAGCCGGGTGGGGGGTGAGCCATTGGCGCAGAGTCTCGAAGACGCCCCCCTCCCTATTCTTCTCCCGCAAGGGGGGAGGGAAGAGGTTGTTGCCGGCGAGGCGGCCATAGCCGCCCCCGATGGAGCCGAACCCATCGACTTCGACTCCGACGACGCAACCTGGCCCGACCTGTTGCTGATCGACGGCGGGCAGGGGCAACTGAAAGTGGCGTCCGAGGTGCTTGCAGAACTGGGCCTGCATTATCTCCCCGTCGTGTCCATCGCCAAGGGAATGGACCGCGACGCCGGGCGCGAGACCTTCTTCATGCCGGGCCGCGATCCCTTCAAGCTGCCGCCGCGCGATCCGCTGCTGTATTTCGTCGAGCGCCTGCGCGACGAGGCGCATCGTTTCGCCATCGGCTCGCACCGCGCGCGGCGCAAGAAAGACATCCGCGAGGCGGGCTTGCAGGAAATCGCCGGCGTCGGGCCGACGCGCAAACGCGCGCTGCTGCGCCATTTCGGCACCCTGAAGGCAATCGAGCGCGCCAGCCTGCCGGATCTCGCCCAGGTGCCGGGAATCAGTGCGGAGACGGCGCGCAAGATTTATGAGTTCTTTCACGAGAAGGCGGCGCAGTAAGCGGCGACAGGGGAGTGGAGCATGATCATCAACCGGCAGGAAGACGTCACCGACGTCGTCGTCGACGCCTTCAAGAACACCGAGAACCCGCGCACGCGCGAAATTCTCCAGTCGCTGGTCAAGCATCTGCATGCGTTTGCCCGCGACGTGCGGCTGACCGAGGAGGAATTCCAGGCGGCGACGCAATACATCGCCAGACTCGGTCAGCTCACCAACGCGACCCACAACGAAGTCGTGCTGATGTCGGGCTCCCTCGGCTTCTCGACGCTGATCTGTCTGCTCAACAACGGCAACAACGGCCAGACCGAGACGACGGCCAATCTGCTCGGGCCGTTCTGGCGGCTGAATTCGCCACGCACCGAGAGCGGTGGCTCCATCGTGCGCTCGCCGACGCCGGGACCGGCGCTGTTCGTGAACTGTTGGGTCAAGGATCAGAGCGGGCAGCCGATCGCCGGCGCCGAAATCGACGTCTGGCATTCGTCGCCGGACGGTCTCTACGAGCAGCAGGACCCCGATCAGGCGGACATGAATCTGCGTGGCAAGTTCACCACCGACGCGCAGGGCCATTTCGCCTTTCGCAGCGTCAAGCCCGCGGGCTATCCGATCCCGATCGACGGGCCGGTTGGTGATCTGGTGCGGGCGACCGGCCGCCATCACTACCGTCCCGCGCATCTGCATTTCCTGATCCTGAAGCAGGGCTTCAAGACGCTGATTTCGCAAATCTACGTCAATGACGACGAGAAGCTCGAGACGGACGTGCAGTTTGGCGTCACCCGCGCACTGGTCGGGAACTATGTCCGCCACGACGGCGGCGCACCGGCGGCGGACGTCATCGGCGCGTGGTATTCGCTGGATCAGACTTTCGTCATGGAGCCGGGCGTCAGCAAGCTGCCGAAAGCGCCAATCCAGTAGACAGCAGGAATTGTGGCGGCCGTCGCGGTTGACCTTGACGCCGCAGCGGTGTTCTTTGACCCGCATGAATGCCATGGACTCCAGCCGGCTGCCGGCGCATTCGCTCGCGCTGCCCAATTTGTTGACCTACGCCCGCATTGCCGCCGTTCCGGTGGTGGTGGGCCTGTTGTATTGGGAAAACATCTTTGAAGGCGGACTGTGGCTGCGCTGGGTGGCGCTGGCGGTATTCATTGCCGCCGGCCTGACCGATATTCTCGACGGTTATCTGGCCCGCATGTGGGGCCAGCAGTCTGCGCTTGGCCGCATGCTCGACCCGATCGCCGACAAGCTCTTGGTGGCGTCGTGCCTGCTGATGCTGGCGGCGGAGGAAACCATCCGCGGCTGGACGCTGTTCGCGGCCGTGATCATTCTGTGCCGCGAAATCCTGGTGTCGGGCCTGCGAGAGTTTCTGGCGGAGTTGCGCGTCGGCGTGCCGGTCACGAGCCTGGCGAAGTGGAAAACCGTCGGCCAGCTTGTCGCCATCGGTTTCTTGATCGCCGGTCCGGCCGGCCAGCAGGTGCTGCCTGTCACCATCGAAATCGGTATCGGCCTGCTGTGGCTATCGGCGCTGCTGACCCTCTACACCGGCTGGGACTACATGCGCGCCAGTTTGCGCTATATGGTGGACTAGAGTGAGCATCACCCTTCGCTACTTCGCCTGGGTGCGTGAGCGGATCGGCAAGCCGGATGAAGTGGTCGATGTTCCGCCCGGCATCGGCACCGTCGGCGAACTGATGACGTGGCTGGCCTCGCGGGGCGAGGAATATGCCCACGCTTTTGAAAATCCGAAAATCATCCGCGCCGCCATCGATCGCACCCACGTCAAGGCGCACACCCCGATCGGCACCGCCCGCGAAATCGCCTTCTTCCCGCCGATGACGGGGGGGTAGGCCGATGCGTCATCCTGAGGTTCGCGCTGCTGCGCGTGCTAAGGATGACGGGCACCGGCCGATGCTCTAGATTGGCTACCATGACCGCAGCAACCACCGTCCGCATCCAGCGCGAGGGCTTCGACGCGGCCGCCGAAGCGGCGCGGTTGACGCGCGGCCGAACCGATATCGGCGCGCTGGTGACCTTCACCGGCATCTGCCGCGGCGCGGAAGCGGGCGAACCGATCGAGGCCCTGACGCTGGAGCATTATCCCGGCATGGCCGAAGCCGAGATCGAGCGGCATGTCGCAGAGGCGGTCGCGCGCTGGCCGCTGATGGGCGTCACGGTGATCCACCGCTATGGCCGCATCGCGCCCGGCGAGGACATCATGATGGTGGCCGCGGCCTCGTCGCACCGGGAGGCGGCTTTTTCCGCCGCCGAGTTCCTGATGGATTATCTGAAGACCCGCGCACCGTTCTGGAAGCAGGTCGAGAAGGCAGGCGCGACAGACTGGGTCGAGGCCAAAGCGGCCGACGATAGCGCGGCCGAGCGCTGGGTGAGGCCGGCCGGCCGCGACGCGGCCGAATAGGGCGCGCCTCTCGAAGTGTGATAGGTTCCGCCGGGGTGGGCGAGGCAGAACATGATTCCGGCGCTGATGACAGCGGTGGCGATACTGGCGCTCGGCGGCGTTCCGGCGCCGGCTGCGCAGGTGTCCTATTACGATGTGACCCGGGGCGCGCATCCGCACGACGTGGCACCGGCGCCCGATGGCATCGTCTGGTACACCGCGCAGAATCAGGGCGCGGTCGGTGTTCTCGATCCCAAGACCCGCAAGGTGTCGCAGATCGCGCTCGGCGACGGCTCATCGCCGCACGGTGTCATCATCGGGCCGGATCGCGCTGCATGGGTCACCGACAGCGGCCTGAATGCGGTGGTGCGGGTCGATCCCGCCACCAAGGGCGTGACGCTGTTCCGGCTGCCGGCGAATTTTTCCGACGCCAATCTCAACACCGCCACCTTCGACCGCAAGGGCATGCTCTGGTTCACCGGACAGAGCGGCGTCTATGGCCGCGTCGATCCGGCGACCGGCAAGGTCGAGGCCTGGAAGGCGCCGAGGGGCGCCGGTCCCTACGGCATCACGACGACGCCGAACGGCGACGTCTGGTACGCGTCCTTGGCCGGCGACCACATCGCCAAGATCGACACCGTCAGCGGCGACGCCCTGATGGTGCCGCCGCCAAAGCCCGGCGTCGGGCCGCGCCGCATCTGGTCCGACTCGAAAGGCCTCCTCTGGGTCAGTTTCTGGACCACGGGCGAAGTCGCGCGCTTCGATCCCGCCAGCAAGGTGTGGAAAGTCTGGCGCCTGCCGAACAGCAAGCACGGGTGCTACGCCGTCTATGTCGATGACGCAGACAAGGTCTGGCTCACCGACTTCAGCCAGAACGCAATCCTGCGGTTCGACCCGGCGACGGAGAAGTTCGACAGCTTCGCCAGCAACAGACGCAACGCATCGGTGCGGCAGATTCTCGGCCGGGCCGGCGAACTGTGGGGCGCCGAATCCGGCACCGACCGGCTGGTCGTGGTGCGCGAATGAGCCTGTCCCGTCGCCATGTCCTGGGATTGCTCGCCGGCAGCGTGACGCTGGTCGCCGGCGTGCGCCCGATCGGCGCCGCGCCATCGCGCATCGGCACGCTGATTGCCGCGGCGGACGTGCTGCCGATGCTGGCGCAGCGCATCGCCTTCATTTCGCACGCGCTGCTCGGCACGCCCTACCGCGGTTTCACCTTGATCGGCGGTCCGGACCAGCCGGAGCAATTCGTGACGCGCGACGACTGCTTCGACTGCGTCACGTTCTGCGAGACCGTGCTGGCGGCGGCGATGGCGCGCACGCCGGACGGCTATGAGGCCGCCTTGCGCACCATGCGCTATCGCGGCGGCCGCATCGACTGGCGCGAGCGGAATCATTATTTCTCCGAGTGGAGCGAAAACAACATCGCCAATCGGCTGGTGCGGCCGGTGTTTCTGCCGGGCAGCGTTCAGACCGACAAGCCGCTCGGCTGGATGCCGGAGCTGGGCGAGCGGCGCATGACGCTGTCGGCGGTGCCGCGCGGTAGCCTGCTGGCGCACCGCGATCGCCTCCGGACCGGCGATATCATCGGTTTCCTGTCGGAGCGGCCGAAGCTCGACTTCTTCCACACCGGTTTTGTCGTGGTCGGCGGCGACGGCGGGCTGTGGCTGCGTCACGCGTCGAAGAGCAGACGCCGCGTGCTCGACGAACCGCTGGCGCGCTTCATCAACGTCACCGGCGTCCGGGCCGTGACGCTGTTGCGGGCCGAAGAGGGGCGGGCGGAGGAGATGGTGGCGTGAGGGGAAGGCCTTGGAGCTGTCATGGCCGAGCTTGTCCCGGCCATCTCGCTTAGGCGGGCACAGTGCTCACCTAAGCGGGGTCACCGGGACAAGCCCGGTAACGACAAACCGACGTCATGGGTCGACGCGCAAGCCTAAGCCGCCACGGCCTTCGGGTTCACTTCGGCTGTGTAGTCTTCCATCAACTGCTTGGTGATGCCGCCGGGGGTGAATTTCCAGTCTGCGATCTCCGACACCGCGGTGACTTCCGCGGCCGAGCCGGTGATGAAGCATTCGCCGAACTGGGTCAGTTCGTCCGGCAGGATGCGGCGCTCGATCACCTCGATGCCGCGCTTGCGGGCGAGCCCGATCACGGTTTGCCGCGTGATGCCGTCGAGGAAGCAGTCGGCCAGCGGCGTGTGGATCTTGCCGTCTTTGGTGAAGAAGATGTTGGCGCCGGTGCATTCGGCGACGCGGCCTTCCCAATCCAGCATCATGGCGTCGGCATAGCCGCGCCGCTCGGCGCGATGCTTGGAGATGGTGCAGATCATGTAGAGGCCAGCGGCCTTGGCGCGGCACGGCGCGGTCTTGGGGTCGGGCCGGCGGTATTCGGCGAGGTCAAGCTTGATACCCTTGAGCCGCTGCTCGGGGTCGAAATAGCTCGGCCATTCCCAGCTGGCGATGGCGAGATGGATGGTGTTGCTCTGCGCCGAGACGCCCATCATTTCCGAACCGCGCCAGGCGATCGGCCGGACATAGGCTTCCTTGCGGCCGTTCTTTTCGACCACCAGCTTCTTGGCGGCGTCGATCTCGGCGACCGAATAGGGGATGTCGAAGTCGAGGATATTGGCGGAGCGCTTCAGCCGCTCGGAGTGCTCGGTGCACTTGAAGATCTGGCCGCCATAGGCGCGCTCGCCTTCGAACACGGCGCTTGCATAATGCAGACCATGGCTCAGCACATGCAGATTGGCGTCCTGCCAGGGAACCAGCTTGCCATCGTACCAGATGACCCCTTCAAGCCGGTCATAGGATTGTGCCGCCATGGTTTTCTCCCTCACGCCCTTTTAAATTACGGCCGCCACAGCGGCCTTTGTGGCCGTTGTGATGGCGCATTTTCAGCGCCAATTCCAACACTTTGCGTCTCCCGGCAACTCCGGTATGAGTGGCCGCAGTCGATCCGCGACCGGCGCAAACAAAGCCCGGTGGCAAGGAAACAGCGTCATGCGTACGATCGTTTCGTTATCGACGGAATTTTTGTAACATAAAGCCAAAATATGTCAACATGGCTGACATAAATGTGACTGCCAAAGGGACCGCCGTTGCCGGTGCGGCCGAACGCCCGGCCAGCGGGGGCGCGCCCGCCGATGGGCCCCGGCTCGAGCTGGCCTGGGACATCATCGAGCTGCTGTTCTTCGCCTACCGCGACTTCGTCGGCGATCCGGACGAGGTCCTGTCCAAGCTGGGCTTCGGCCGCGCCCATCACCGGGTGCTGCATTTCGTCAACCGCAATCCTGGCATGAAAGTCGCCGATCTGCTCGACATCCTCAACATCACCAAGCAGTCCCTTGGCCGCGTGCTCAAGCAAATGGTCGATCAGGGCTACGTGCTGCAGAAGGAAGGCGCGCAGGATCGCCGCCAGCGGCTGCTTTACGTGACGCCGAAGGGCGAGGCGCTGGCGCTCAAGCTCGCCGGTATGCAGACCGCCCGCATCAACCGCGCCATTGCCGAACTCGGCCCCGCCGCGCACGAGAGCGCGCGGCGCTTTCTCACCGCCATGATCGACGCCGACGATCGCGAAGCGGTGCTGCGGCTGATCGCGCGGGCCGACCGCGCGGCCCAGCCGCGGAGCTAGGCGAATGGTCTCGGCGCCGAGTGGGCGGAGAGTGCATCGATGCCGTTGACCGTACCCGCCAGACTTCCCGACGATGCGCCGCACCTGCTGGTGGTCGATGACGACCGCCGCATCCGCGATCTGCTGTCGCGCTTCCTCAACGGCGAGGGCTATCGCGTTACCACCGCGGACAGCGCCGTCGATGCACGCGCCAAGCTGACGGGGCTGAGCTTCGATCTGCTAATTCTCGACGTGATGATGCCGGGCGAGAGCGGCTTCGATCTGGCGCAGTCGATTCGCGGCACGTCTACGGTACCGATCCTGATGCTGACCGCGCGCGACGCCGCGGAAAGCCGGATCAAGGGCCTCGAAATGGGCGCCGACGACTACCTGTCGAAGCCGTTCGAGCCGCGTGAACTGTCGCTGCGCATCGCCAGCATTCTCAAGCGCACACGGCCGGAGGCGGCGCCACCGGTGGAGTCGGTGCGGTTCGGGCCGTTTGTCTATCATCTGGCGCGCGGCGAACTGCGCAAGGGCGAGGACGTGGTCCGCCTGACCGACCGCGAACGCGAGATGTTGCGGATCCTCGCCGGCACACCGGGCGAAACCGTTGCGCGGCTGGCGCTGGCCGGCAATGGCGGCTCGGTCAGCGAGCGCGCCGTCGACGTGCAGGTCAACCGGCTGCGCCGCAAGATCGAGCGCGATCCGGCCAATCCGATGTTCGTGCAGACCGTGCGGGGCGTCGGTTACCGGCTGGTGGCGGCGACATGACCGCCCTCGACATCGGCGGCAACGTGCGCACCGCACTGACGCGGTTGCGGCGTGCTTGGGAATGGTACGACTCGATCCCGCCGATCCGCCGCATTCACCGCATGCTCGGCCGCGTCGCCGACGGCTGGCGCCGTGCCAGCCGCTGGGTCAACAGCATGATGCCGAAGGGTCTGTTCGCCCGCGCGCTGCTGATCATCATCCTGCCTATGGTCATTCTGCAATCGGTGGTCGCCTTCGTGTTCATGGAGCGGCACTGGAACGTGGTGACCCAGCGCCTCTCCGCCAGCGTGGTGCAGGACATTGCGGCGCTGATCGAGGTGCAGCGCGGCTATCCGCAGGACGCCGAGCAGGCGACGCTGCGCCGCATCGCCCAGAACAAGCTCGGGCTGGTGGTGGATTTCTTGCCCCTTGGCGACATGCCGCCGCCCGGCCCCAAGCCGTTCTTCTCGCTGCTGGATCAGGCGCTGTCCGAGCAGTTGCGGACGCAGATCGGCCGGCCGTTCTGGATCGACACCGTCGGCAAGTCGTCACTGGTCGAGATACGTGTTCAGCTCGACACGAATGTGATGCGGGTTTTCGCGCGCCGCAGCGCCGCCTATGCCTCGAACTCGGAAATTTTCCTGCTGTGGATGCTCGGCACGTCGAGCGTGCTGCTGATCGTCGCCATCATCTTCCTGCGCAACCAGATCAAACCGATACTGAAGCTCGCCGACGCCGCCGAGAGTTTCGGCAAGGGCCGCGACGCGCCGAATTTCCGACCGCGCGGCGCACGCGAAGTGCGGCGCGCGGCACAGGCCTTCATCGAGATGAAGACCCGCATCGAGCGCGCGCTCGAGCAGCGTACCACCATGCTGGCCGGCGTCTCGCACGATCTGCGCACGGTGCTGACGCGCTTCAAGCTCGAACTGGCGCTGCTCGGAGATACGCCCGAAGTCGAGATGATGAAGAAGGACGTCGATGAGATGGCGCATATGCTTGAGGCCTATCTCGCCTTCGCGCGCGGCGATCTCGGCGAGCAGTCGGAGCCGACCGACATGGCCGCGTTCCTCGACGAACTCAAGGACGACGCCGAGCGCCACGGCCACCAGACCAGTGTCGAGTTCCACGGCCAGCCGGTGGTCACCGTACGGCCGGCGGCGTTCAAGCGCTGCCTCGGCAATCTGGTGTCCAATGCCGCGCGCTATGCGCCGTCGATCGCCATCACCGGTCACCGCGACCATCGCTATCTGACGGTCACGATCGACGACGACGGCCCGGGCATCCCGGCCGATCTGCGCGAAGAGGTATTCAAACCGTTCCTGCGGCTCGACGACGCCCGCAACCAGGACGAAGGCGGCACCGGTCTCGGACTGGCGATTGCCCGCGACATCGCCCGCTCGCACGGTGGCGACATCATGCTCGGCGACTCGCCGCTCGGCGGCCTGCGGGCGACGGTGAAGGTGCCGGTGTAAGGCGTCTGGGTCTCGGACGCGGTGCGGCGCGAAGCCCGGGAAAGCGCTTACGCCGCTTCCGCTTCAGCCTCGTCCTCATCGCGCGCACGGCGGCGCCGTCGCGCGCCGCGGCGGAGATACGACGGGATGGCGCAGAGGTCATCGAGGAAGCCGGACCAGCGCGCGGCGCTGGACAGGCCGCGGTCGAGGGCCGCCATGCTGGCGTCGAGACCGTCCTCGTCGTCATCCACCCACACGCTCAGCACACGCGCGAATATCAGCGCCGTGCCTTGCGCCCGCACCATGCCCCTCGGGCCGTTGGCGCCGATGCCGGCGGCTTCCAGCATCCAGGTCTGCGAGCGCACCGCCATGGCGTTCAACGCCAGCGCCAGGCCCGGATTGCGCCGCGCCGAATTCATGATCGAGCGTATCGCATCCTTGTAGGGCGCGAGTGCCTCAAGCCTTCGCATCAGCACGTCGAACAGGCGCTCGCGCGGCGGCTCCTCAGCCATGTCGGCGTCGCCGCCGTCGAGCACGACGCGGTCGATATCCTTGGTGTGGGCGGCAAAGATCGCCAGCGTCGAGCCGAATTCGGCACGCAACACGGACAGTTTCAATCCGGCATGACCGGCGACTTCCGCCAGGCCGATCTCTTCGAACGGGTGCTCGGCGAGCAGCGACATCAGCGCGTCAATCGCCTTGTCGCGGTCGGAGCCTCCGCGCGACGGCGGGGCTTTGGCGGCCTTGCTTTGGGTCTTGCGCTTGCGAGCCATGTCGGCCTCCTGAAAGGAGTTCGGATGACCTTAATCTAGGAGCGCAAAGGCGTCGGTTCTAGGGCGGCGCTACGCGAAAGCGGGACTAGCCGGCCAATTCCCGCGACCGGTTCGCGGCAGCCCCAATCGCCTTGATCAGCAGCGCGTCGAAACCGCCGGGGCCCATCAGCACCGCCAGTGCGGCGGCGGTGGTGCCGCCGGGCGACGTTACGTTTTGCCGCAGGGTGGCGGGGTCGAGGTCGGAGCGGTGCAGCAACTCGCCGGAACCGGCGACCGTCTCGCGCGCCAGCCGCGCCGACAGAGCGGCCGGCAATCCGGCGGCGATGCCGGCTTGCGTCATCGCCTCGGCCAGCAGGAACACATAGGCGGGGCCGGAGCCGGACAACGCGGTGACGGCGTCGATCAGCGCTTCGTCGGCGACCCATTCGACCTTGCCGATGGCGGCCAGCAGATCGGTCGCCAGCTTGCGCTGGCCTGCCGTGACTTTGGCATTCGGCACCGCGACGCTGATGCCGCGGCCAATGGCGGCCGGCGTGTTCGGCATGGCGCGCACGATGGCGCGGGCGCCGGGCAGCGCCGTCTCCAGAAAGCCGATGGTGCGGCCGGCCATGATCGACACCACCAGCGTCGCCTTGCCCGCATAGGCGCCGAGTGGCGGCACCGCGTCCGGCGCGGTCTGCGGTTTGACCGCGATGACGACAACCGCGGCTTCCGCCGCCTTGCCTTTCGGATTGAGCGTCAGCCCGCGTTTGGTCAGCGCCTTGATCGCCTTGGCCGGCTGCGGCTCGATGACAATGACCTTTTTCGGATTGAGCCCGCGCGCCAGCCAGCCGTCGAGCATGGCCGCGCCCATCTTGCCGGCGCCGACCAGCAGCAGGTGTCCGGAGAATTTGGCGAGGGGCTTGGAGCTTGCGGGCTTTTTCATCGGGCGATCATAGCGGGCAACGATCTCGCCGTCATTCCGGGAGAGGGCGGCCTGGGATGCTTACGCCTCGCCGGAGGTCTCGAACATGGCAGCGTCGAGCGCCTCGCGGGCGCCCTTGCCGGCCCAGACCACGAACTGGAAGGCGGTGAAGTAGCGCTCGCAGGCGTCCAGCGCGGTGCCGAGCAGCGCTTCGCACTGCTTGCCGGAGGCTTCCGCCGCACCCGCCAGCACCAGCGCATGGCGGTACATGACGATGCCTTCCTTGGTCCACAGATCGAAGTGCCCGACCCACAGCCGCTCGTTAATCATCGAGATCAGCAACTGCACTTCGGCGCAGCGCCGTTCCGGAACCTTGAGGTCGAAGGCGCAGGCCAGATGCAGCGCCTCGATGTTGTTCATCCAGGTGTAGGACAGCTGATAGTCGGTCCACTTGCCGGTCACCAGTATGGTGATCTCGTCGTCGCCGGCGCGCTCGAAGGACCAGTCATTGCCGGACGCCAGCCGCTCCACCACGTCGAGCGGGTTGATGCGGTGTTCGTCGCTGAAACTGGTGAGGGACATGCCGTCTCCGCTGGGCCGAAAGTGTAAGCAAGGAAACGCACGTCACGACATACGCAAAGTCACTCAACAGAAGGCGCGCAGACACAAGCCGACCCGAACAAGGGCCAGTGGTTTGTGAGACGCAGGGATTACGGGATGCCTTGACGGCGATAACGAATCACAAGGCCAACAGACTATAACGCACTCGATTCAGCCCGCCAGAGGCATCGTCGAGCCCCAATGAGCCGTGATTTGCGGGGGGGTGGCAACGCCCCTGCCGCAGACTCTCCACAGCCAATACTGCGTCAAGATGACTCTGCGGGGGATAAGTCGGTGCATGGAATCCGGCGCGCGCGTTTGATTCCGGTTTGTTCTCCTGGCGCCGCGGGGTGTCGCGCCGTCAGCGCGGCGGCGGCAGCTTCTCGCCGAGAATACGCCGCCACAGCCAGGGTAGTCCCTTGGACGCGTTGCGCGCTTGGCGGACCTGGATCGGCGGCACGACCGGTGCGAGGGTCGCGCCCTCGCGCTGCGCCACCACGAAGTTGAATGTATAGTTCGGTTCCTGGCCCATGCGCAGATCTGTGATGAGCACGCGGCCGTCCTGTTCGCTCATCTTGAAAAAGCCGTGACTGAACCGCGCGATCCGTTCGGCGAAGACATTGTCGCCGATTTCCGCATAGAGCTTCTCGCCGCGAGCGAATGAGTCGAACTGGATCGCGCGGTCGCTGTCGAGCAGCGAGTAGAAGCCTTCGAGATAACCCTGCGGTGTGATCGCGACGACGCGCCAGAGAACCGTGTTGAGCGGCGCCGGCGTCACCAGCAGCCGTTCAACCTTGTGGCCTTGCGCGCGCAGGCTCTCGTGCGCCACGCCGGTCACATGCTGCTGAGCCAGCGCGCTCCAGCCCAGATAGGCCGTGCTCAGCATGAGACAGGCGACATTCCAGCGCCATCCGCGGGTATCGCGCAGGCTCAGCGCGACGACGATGCCGATCAGCAGCGGCAGCGTGTACAGCGGATCGATGATGAACATGCTGCCCAGGCCGTACGGGGTGTCGGTGAAGGGCAGGCCAAGTTGCGTCCCGTATACCGTCGTCCAGTCGAGCAGGGCATGGGTGATCAGGACGAGCCAGATCGTCAGCCACCACCATCGGATCTGGCTCGTCTCGCGCAAGGCTGCGGCGACCAGCGCGGCAAGCGGCAATGAGGCGAGCGTCTGCCAGAACAGCGCGTGGGTGGCGGCGCGGTGATAGACCATGTTGCTGATCGGGTCGCCGTAATCATAGAACGCGTCGAGATCGGGCAACGTGCCGGCCAGCGCGCCGATTACCGCTGCCTTCCACGGCCGGGTGCGCCGTCCCATGACGGCGACGCCGATGGCGGCGCCGAGCGCGGCTTGCGACAGTGAATCCATGGAACAAGGCGGTCCTGTAAAAACGCGGCGCGTGACCGGGCAGAACGCCCGCGCGGCCTGAAAGGAGAGCAAAGAAGGAGTCGGCGATCAGTCGAACAGGCTCGACACCGACTCTTCATGCGCGGTGCGCTGAATCGCTTCGCCGATCAATGTGGCGATTTCCAGCACGCGGATGTTGCCGGCGGCGAGCAGTTCCTGGGTCGGCTGGATCGAGTCGGTGATGACCAGCTCCTTCAGCCGCGAGCCGGCAATGCGCTTGACCGCGCCGCCCGACAGAACGCCGTGGCTGATGTAGGCGTAGACGTCCTTGGCCTTGTTCTCGAGCAGGGCGTCGGCCGCGTTCACCAGGGTGCCGCCGGAGTCGACGATGTCGTCGACCAGCACGCAGGTGTAACCCTCGACGTCGCCGATCACATTCATCACTTCGGATTCGCCGGCGCGCTCCCGCCGCTTGTCGATGATGGCAAGCGGGGCGTTGATGCGCTTCGCGAGCCCGCGTGCGCGGACCACGCCGCCGACGTCGGGGGACACCACCATCACATTGTCGAGTTTGAACTTCTCGCGGATGTCACGGACCATGACCGGCGAGGCGTAGAGATTGTCGGTCGGGATGTCGAAGAAGCCCTGGATCTGCCCGGCGTGCAGGTCGAGTGTCATCACCCGGTTGGCGCCGGCATGGGTGATCAGGTTGGCCACCAGCTTGGCCGAGATCGGCGTGCGCGGGCCCGGTTTCCGGTCCTGCCGCGAATAGCCGAAATAGGGGATCACCGCGGTGATGCGGCGCGCCGACGAGCGGCGCAGCGCGTCGATGATGATCAGCAATTCCATCAGGTGGTCGTTGGCCGGATACGAGGTCGACTGAATCACGAAACAGTCGGCGCCGCGGACGTTTTCCTGGATCTCGACGAAGATCTCCATGTCGGCGAAACGCCGCACCACGGCCTTGGTCAGCGGGGTCTTGAGGTATTCGCCGATCTGCTGGGCCAGAGCAGGGTTGGAATTGCCGGCGACGAGCTTGATCGCTCCGTTCTTCGACATTCCGGGAATCCTCACATGACACAGGCCGGCAGGCGGCGTGGTCATATCAAGGCGGGAACGGCACCGCAATACGCCCCGGTTTCATTGTCCCAATGCATTTTCCGGGATAATGAACGAAAGCCGCACGGCAGTAGGTTCGCCGCCGCAACACGCGTATCCTGCGGCCGAATCGTTCAAGCTTGACGGAGCCGAAATTGATCTTGCGAGACGTGGCGCGACAGTGGACCGAGCGGCTGGTGCTGCGGGGGCCGGCCTCCGGCGCGACGCGCCAGGTCGGCGCCATTCCCTATACGGTGGTGAAGGGGCAGGTGGTATTTTTGCTAGTCACCTCGCGCGGCACCGGCCGCTGGATCTTCCCCAAAGGCGACCTGATGGAGGGGCTTGAGCCCTGGGAGGCGGCCGGGCAGGAGGCGCTGGAGGAAGCCGGCGTCGAAGGCGAGGTCGATCCGCTCCCGGTCGGCCGCTACCGCACCATGAAATCGCTAACGCTCCGGCGCACCGTGATCGAAGTCGACATGTATCCGTTGCGGGTGACGCGCCAGCACGACGACTGGGTCGAGAAGAGTGCCCGTCGCCGCCACTGGGTGATCCTGCCGGAAGCCAAGCGGCTGCTGTCGGATCCGAAAGCCGCGGCGCTGGCCCTGAAGCTGAGCCAGCGCGTCAGCCGCGATCCTCACCCGGCCATCGCCCGCATCAGCAAATAAAGCCCCGCGGCGAGCAAGGCTGCCGCCGGCACTGTGATCACCCAGGCCGCGGCGATACTGACCACATGCTGGCGCCGCACCAATTTGCGCTTTTCACGCTTCTGGTAGTTCACCAGCGCTTCTTCCGGCGTTTCATTCAGGTGCGAGGTTTCCAAGAACATCGACCGCGGCTTGACCGCCGGGTTCGGTACGCCGGTATTGGTGATGTACTCGCGCAGGTAGCCGACGCCGAACACCGCGCCAATGGCGATGTGCGTCGACGACACCGGCAGGCCGGCGGTCGAGGCCAGCAGCACGGTGATCGCCGCCGATAGCGCCACGCAGTAGGCCCGGATGGCGTCCATCTTGGTGATCTTCTCGCCGACGGTGCGGATCAGCCCGGGTCCGAACAGCGCCAGTCCGAGCGAGATGCCGATGGCGCCGATCATCAGAACCCACAGAGGCAGCTCCACCGTGCCGGCGTCGGTCAGGCCTGACTGCACCGCGGCGACGATCGCCGCCAGCGGACCGACCGCATTGGCGACGTCATTGGCGCCGTGCGCGAAAGACAAAAGCGCGGTGGCGAAAATCAGTGGCAGGGTGAACAGGCTGGCGATGTTCTTGCGGCGGTTCTCCATGCCGCGGGACCGCCGCCGCACCCAGGGCCGCGCCAGCCACAAACTGATGGCGAAAGCCGCCACCCCGAACATCAGCACCACCGCCGTCGAGGGCCGCCAGACCCGGCTGAGCCCCTTGCTGACCAGATACATGGCGAAGACACCGCTCATCAGCGCCACCAGCACCGGTACCCAGCGCCGCGCTGCGGCAACCCGGTCTTCCTGGTAAATCACCTTCCATTTGACGAAACCGAGCAGCAGCGCGGCGATCACCCCGCCCATCACCGGTGAGATCACCCAGCTGGCGACGATGGCGCCGATCATTGGCCACTGCACAATATCGAAGCCGGACGCCGCGATACCGGCGCCGACCACCCCGCCGACGATGGCGTGCGTGGTCGAGACCGGCGCGCCGAGATACGTGGCGAGATGGATCCACAGTGCCGCCGACAGCATCGCCGCCGTCATGACCAGCACGAATTCGACCACGCGCATCGATTCATCGGGGCGAAGAATACGCTTTGATATGGTGTCGACGACATCGCCGCCGGCCAGGATCGCGCCGGCTGCCTCGCAGATCGCGGCGATGATCAGCGCGCTGGTCATGGTCAGCGCGCGGCTGCCGACCGCGGGGCCCATGTTGTTGGCGACGTCGTTGGCGCCGACGTTCAGCGCCATGTAGGCGGCGATCACCCCGGCGATGATGACGAGATAAGTGAGGGGCCCGGCGGCCGTCGACAGCGTGGCGACCGCGACCACGCCGATCACGAACACGATCAGCAGCCCCGGCGTCGCCAGCGATCGCGAGCGCGCATAGGCCGCCGTCTCGATCTGGACGACCTTTTTCAGGTCCTTATCAAGAACGCTTTTCGCCACTGCGGCCCCACCCAAAGTCGCAACAGGCGACCGCAGCCCGTACCATCATCGCGCCTAAAAATCATGCCGGACGCGAAACAGCCTGTTGAAAATCCGGCCCGGTTTAAATACCGCCGGGGAGGCTAGAGGCCCCGCATCGCCAGCGTCTGTGTTCCGGGGGCGTCCATTTGCGCCACGGCCGGCGCCGCCGCCGAGCCGGGAGGCGCCGCCGGCGCGGCCAGGAAGGCTGCCAGTTGCTCCATGCTGCTATTGGCAATCCGCTGCAACATGGCGTCGTCGGCGGCGTCCCAGGCGTCGCGGTGACGGACCTTGGTGGTCTCGTCACCGGAGATGCGGAAGGCGAGGCGCTGGTCTCCGTCGAACACGTCCCAGGTCCAGGCGACCGTGGTGTGGCGTTTATCGACGGTGACGGTCAGCGCGCCCCGCACCCGGTAGGTCGATTGGCTTTCCCGCGACATCACGGCGAGGCGCCGGGTCTGCGCTTCGTCGTTGAGGTTCCTCACCAGCCGCTCGAACTGGGCCGGGGGCAAGCCGTCGATGATTTCGAAGGCAACGGTGGCGCCCTGCGGCGGTGCCAGCGAGGCCGTCGGCGTGCCATTGTGATTGCACCCGGCCAGCGCCAGCGCGGCAGCGATCACCCAGCTTGCGCGTTGTATACGGCTAGCGGCGCCCAACCTGGCGCGCCCGCCCCGATTTCGGCTCATGACACCCCCGCGGCCGCCATCTTGAAACGATGGTTCCTTGACCGGAACAAAACTTAGCGGGAACCGTAGAGCGGAGTCTACCCGGGACGCTCAGTCCGTCAGTGCGATGGCGTTGATATGCCGACCGTAGTCCGGCTCGCTGCGGTGGGTCGAGCGGCGGAAGCTGTAAAAGCGCTCCGGCTCGGCATAGGTGCAGAGGCCGAGATCCTCGAACTTGGCAACGCCGGCCGCCTGCATGCGTGCGGCGACAAAGCTGGGCAGGTCGAACATCGTGGCGCCGGCGCGCGCCGAGCCGGTGAAGAACCGCGCATTGGCCGGGTCCGCCGCGACAAACCGGGCGATAAATTCCGGCCCGACCTCATAGTTCGGTTGCCGGATCGTGGGCCCCAGCGCTGCGGCAATGCGGCCGCGGTCGGCACCAAGCTTTTCCATGGCTTCGATTGTCGCCTCGATCACGCCGGTCAGGGCGCCGCGCCAGCCGGCATGCGCCGCGCCGATGACGCCGGCCTCGGCGTCGGCGAACAGCAGCGGACCGCAGTCGGCGGTTGAGACGGCGATGGCCAGCTTTGGCGTGCGCGTGACGACGGCGTCGGCGCGCGGCCGCTGATCGCCGGACCAAGGCACATCCGCCACCACCACTTCCGGGGAATGGATCTGATACAGCGACAGCAGCCGCTCGGGCCCGACGCCCATCGCGGCGGCCATGCGGGCGCGATTTTCCGCGACGTGATCGGGCGCGTCGCTGGAGCCGACGCCGCCGTTCAGCGAGGCATAGAGCCCCTGCGACACGCCGCCTTCGCGGGTGAAGAAGGCGTGACGAATGCGGGGCAGGTTCTGCAGGGAGGTCGCTTGAAGCATCTTTGAGACCATGGCGTCCGATTATGTCTCGAATGCGGGCGGTGTGCCCAGCGATGGATGCGCGTAGGCGGCGGCCTTGAACAGCGTGCCCATGCCGGTGCGGCCGTCGCCGGTGAGCCGCGCCAGCGCCCCGTCGATCTCCGCGACTTGCGCGCCGGAGGCCTTTGACTTCAGCGTCGCGGCGCGGCTCTCGATGCCGAGGCGGCGCAGCAATACGGCTTGCGTGATCGGGCCGAAGCCTTGCACGCCCATCGCCTCGACGGCGTGCGTCAGGGCCTGAAAGTCGACATGCGCGGTGAGATCGATGCTCCCGGGTGCGCTCAGCGGATCGGCGTAGGCGTGCTGGCCGACGGCCTGCAACGTGTCGCCGATGGCGCTGTCGGCGTGTCCGTAGTCGATCACCAGCGCCGCGCCGCCGTCGCGCTGGAGCCGCCGCCCGAGGTCGAAGGCGGCCGCGGCATCGCGCCATTCGATGATCGCGTCGTCAGGCGCGCCGCGTTGCGGCGGCGGCAGCAGCCGGTCGAAGTGGGGCATCGGATCGGCGGCAACGGTGAACGTCAGTTTGTCGTCAGCGTCGACACCGACCTGACGTTCATGCCAGCCGCGCGCCGACTTGACCGCCTGGTTCACCGGCAGCGCATCGAAGAATTCGTTGGCGACGATGATCGCCGGGCCCGCCGGCACCTCGTTCAGCGACGCATGCCAGAACACCGGCAGCGACAGCGGGTCCAGCGCAATCTCCTGCTGCGCCCGCAGCGCCGGATTGATCTCGACCAGATGCAGCACCAGCGCCTCGCGGAATTTGGGCATCACCTTCACCGCCCGCATCGCGTCCTTCATCAGCGTGCCGCGGCCGGGACCGAGTTCGATGATGCGGATGTTTTCGGGCGATCCCATCTGAGTCCACACCGCCGCCAGCCACAGCCCGATCAGTTCGCCGAACATCTGGCTGATTTCCGGCGCGGTGATGAAGTCCCCGCTCGCACCCAATGGATCGCGGGTGGTGTAATAGCCGTGCGCGGGGTCGGTCAGGCACAGCGCCATGTATTGCGCCACCGGCATCGGCCCGGCCGCGGCGATGCGGCGGCGGATCTCGATTTCCAGCGGGCCGGGTTCAGCCATGCGTGTCTCGCCGCAGCGGATGCTTCAGGCCGTACAGTATGAAGCCCACCCCGACCAGGAACAACGGGATCGACAGCAACTGGCCCATGGTGGCGCCGCCCCACAGGAAGCCGAGTTGCGCGTCGGGCTCGCGGAAGAATTCGCAGATGGTGCGCGCCACCGCATAGACGCAGGCGAAGCTGCCGATGATGACGCCGGGCCGCTTCAAAGCGCCGAAGCGGATCAGCAGCGCCAGCACGATGAACAGCACGACGCCTTCCAGTGCCGCTTCGTAAAGCTGGCTCGGGTGCCGCGGCAGCGGTCCGCCATTGGGAAACACCATGGCCCACGGCACGTCGGTCGGGCGCCCCCACAGCTCGCTGTTGATGAAGTTGGCGAGCCGGCCGAGCAGAATGCCGATCGGCGCCGCGGCGCAGGTCATGTCGCCGACCGACCGCACCAGAATGCCGCGCTTGCGCGCGAACGCCACCACCGCCACCACGCAGCCGGTGAAGCCGCCGTGGAACGACATGCCGCCCTGCCAGAGCTGGAAGATTTCCATCGGATGCGCGGCGAAATGCGCCGGATTGTAGAACAGCACGTAGCCAATGCGGCCGCCGAGAATGATGCCGAGCGTGACCCAGACCACGAAGTCGTCGAAGTCGGTCACGGTCATCGGCGCAGGGCCGCCCCACAGCCGCTCGGAGCGGATCAGCCTGCGGGCATAGTACCAGCCGAGCAGGATGCCGACGATATAGGCGAGCGCATACCAGCGGATGGCGAAGGGCCCAAGCTGGACCAGCACCGGGTCGATCATCGGGAAGGGCAGGACGAGAAGAGGCGGCATGGGCGGGGTCCGGTCGCGGCTTGTGGAGTCACTCCCTAGCACACCTGCGTGTTGCAGTGCGTCACGGAATGGGGTCGCGGCGGGTCGTCAGGCCTTGGCAGCGTAACGCTTCAGGCGCAACCGCAGCACCGTCAGCATGTCGTCGCGCAGCGGATCACTTGCGTCGCGCAGCCAGGCCGCGGCCAGCGGCAGGATATTTAGCGCCTCGGCCTGTTTCACCACCAGCGGCACGAAGCGCACGCCGCTGACCGCCAGACGCGACGCCCAGCGCGGCACGATGGCGAGGCCGACCCGCGCCGCCACGAGACTGACGATGGTCTGCTTTTCCTCCGCCACCTGAGAGATGACCGGGCGTAGACCGGCCTGCGCGAACAGTTTGATCGTCAGGTCATGGCTGTGCGGCCGCGAACTTCGGTCGGGCACGATCAGCGGCTCGTCGGCCAGCGTCTTGACGAAAAGGCGGCTTCTCTGCGCCAGCGGGTGGCGCGCCGGCACGGCCACGACCGGCGTTTCATGAAACAGCATCAGCCGGTCGATCCTGCCGTCGATGTTGTCCGGCGGCCGCACGAAGGCAAGATCCAGCCGCCCGGACAACAGACGCGGCAGCAGTCGCACCGTCTTGTCCTCGACCAGTTGCACGGTCACGTCGGGCCTGTGCTTGCGGAAGTCGTGCAAAAGATCGGGCACCAGCCCGGCCGCCGCCGTGTCTATGGCACCGACGCGCAGCAACTGCGACCGCTTGCGGCCGCGCTCGCGAAAGCGGCGACCGAGGTCGTCGGCCTGTGCGAGCAGGGCGCGGGCCTCGCCGAGCAGCGCCTCGCCATCGGGCGACAACGTCACATTGCGCGTGGTCCGCAGCAGCAACTGGGCGCCGAGCGATTGCTCGAGCAGGCGGATATGGCGGCCGACGGCGGAAGGCAGCATCTCCAGACGACGCGCGGCGCGGCCGAAATGCAGTTCCTCGGCGACCGCGACAAAATATCGAAGCTGAGGCAAGTCCATGCGCTTTCCTGTATTGCGTGCGATTATATCATAAAATTGTATAATTGAACGGTTGTTGTGAAGCCGGAGAGCGCGGCGTACAAAGGTCGCAAGCGCCGGGAAAAGCAGGTGCGCCATTTTTTTCGCCAAACAGGGAGTTACGCCATGGGTTATCTTCCTCATGCGCTGCTGGTCGGCGCTCTCGCCTTCGCTCCTGTCGCTGTCTCGGCGCAGAGCACGTTTCCGACCAAGTCGGTGACGCTGATTGTCCCGGCCGCGGCCGGCGGGCCGACCGACACCGTGGCGCGGCTGATCGGCGAATCCATGAGCCGGACGCTCGGCCAGACCGTCGTCGTCGAGAATTACGGCGGCGCCGGCGGCACGCTCGGCATGGGCCGCGTGGCGAAGGCTGCGCCGGACGGCTACACCGTCGCGGTCTGGCACATCGCGCATGCCACGGCGCCCGCGCTCTACGACAAGCTCCCTTATGACGTCGTCAACGACTTTGACCACATCGGCCGCATCACCGACGTGCCGATGACGCTGGTGTCCAAGAACGACCTGACGGCCAAGACCGCCAAGGACCTGCTCGACTGGATCGCGGCGCAGAAAGGCAAGGCGACCTATGGCCATGCCGGCGTCGGTTCGGCGTCGCATCTGTGCGCGCTCATTCTGATGAACGAGACCAAGGCGCAGATGACCGGCGTCGGCTATCGCGGCACGGGCCCGGCCATGAACGATCTTTTGGGCGGCCAGTTCGACGTGATGTGCGACCAGACCACCAACACCACCAATCACATCAAGGAAGGCCGCATCAAAGGCTATGCCGTGACGACCAAGGCCAAGGTGTCGTCGCTGCCCGACCTGCCGACGCTGGACAGCGGCGCGCTGCCGGGCTTCGAAGTGTCGGCCTGGCATGCGATGTGGGCGCCGAAGGGCGTGCCGAAGGAGGCGACCGACAAGCTCGTCAACGCGCTGCAGGTTGCGCTGAAGGACGCCAAGGTCATCGACCGTCTCGACAGCCTCGGCACCGCGCCTGTCGATCAATCGATCGCCAACCCGGCCGCCCTGAAGTCGTACCTCACCGCCGAGGTGCAGCGCTGGGGCACCGTCATCAAGGCCGCGGGCGTCAAGGGTAACTGAGACTCGAGCGCCGGACTTTCCACTCGCACGACAAGGCAGAATTCGACATGAAAACCTACGCCATCGCGGCCATTCCCGGTGACGGCATCGGCAGCGAAGTCATCGCTGCCGGTGTCGAGGCGCTCACGGCGCTGGCGCGGCGGCAAGGGGGCTTCCAATTCCGCTTCGACCACTTCGACTGGGGCGGCGAGTACTACAAGAAGCACGGCCGCATGATGCCGGAGAACGGCCGCGACCTGATCCGCCAGCATGACGCGATCCTGTTCGGCTCGGCCGGGCATCCGGAGATCCCCGATCACATCACGCTCTGGGGTCTCCGGCTCGCCATCTGCCAGCCTTTCGATCAATACGCCAATGTGCGCCCGACCCGCGTGCTGCCGGGCATCACGTCGCCGCTGCGTCACGTCAACGGCGACGAGCTCGACTGGGTCATTGTGCGCGAGAACTCCGAGGGCGAATATGCCGGCGTCGGTGGCCGCGTGCACCAGGGCTCGCCGCTGGAAGCCGCCACCGACGTGTCGATGTTCACGCGCGCCGGCGTCGAGCGCATCATGCGTTTTGCCTTCAAGCTGGCGCAGTCGCGGCCGCGCAAGAAGCTCACCGTCGTCACCAAGTCGAACGCGCAGCGCCACGCCATGGTGATGTGGGACGAGATCGCGGTCGAGATCGCGGCCGAGTTCAAGGACGTCACCTGGGACAAGATGCTGGTCGACGCCATGACCATGCGCATGGTGATGAAGCCGGAGACCGTCGATACGGTCGTGGCCACCAACCTGCACGCCGACATCCTGTCCGATCTGGCGGCGGCGCTGGCCGGCTCGCTGGGCATCGCGCCGACGGCGAACCTCAACCCGGAGCGGACCTATCCGTCGATGTTCGAGCCGATCCACGGTTCGGCCTTCGACATCATGGGCAAGGGCATCGCCAATCCGGTCGGCACCTTCTGGTCCGCCGTCATGATGCTCGAGCATCTCGGCGAGCGCGACGGCGCCGGCCGGCTGATGAAGGCGATCGAGCGCGTCACCGCGAACCCGAAATTCCACACCCCGGACCTCGGTGGCACCGCGCGCACCGCCGACGTCACCGCGGCGCTGGTCGACGCGATCGCGGGGGAGAACAGGTAGGGCCTTTTCCGCTCCGCCACTCCCCTTGCCGGCCGGGCTTCTTAGGCATATGTTTCAGGCATAGGCCAAGGAGGCGCTCATGTCCGACCAGCGACACGTCCGGCTGTTTCGCAACGGCCGCAACCAGGCCGTCCGTATCCCGGTGGAATTCGAGTTGCCCGGCGATGAGGCCATCATGCACCGCGACGGCGACCGGCTCGTGATCGAGCCGGTGCGCAAGCGCGGGCTGATAGCCCTGCTGAAGTCGATGACGCCGCTCGACGAGGAATTTCCCGCGATTGACGATCCCGCCCCGAAGCCTGAGCGCGTGCTGTGACGCGCTATCTGCTGGACACCAACATTTTGTCCGACCTGATCCGCAATCCGCAAGGCAAGGCGGCGCGGCGGATTGCCAAGGCCGGTGAGGAGAACATTTGCACCAGCATCATCGTGGCGGCCGAGTTGCGCTACGGCTGCGCCAAAAGCGGCTCGGCACGATTGCGCAAGGCGGTCGATGACTTGTTGAGTGAAATCGACGTGTTGCCGTTCGAGGCCCCGGCGGATGCCGACTACGGTGTTATTCGCGCATCGCTGGAATCGGCTGGTACGCCGATCGGCGGCAACGATCTGCTGATTGCTGCTCACGCGAAATCGCTGGGGGCCATTGTCGTCACCGCCAACATGCAGGAGTTCAGGCGGGTCGGCGGTGTGAAGGCGGAGAACTGGCTGGTGTAGTCAACACCCCTCCACCCCAGCCCTTGCAGCCCGCGCCGCGCAGCCCCATTGTCCGGGTCACAGACGGAGCTAACTTAATGACCCAGACCAGCAACCGGATTTTCGACGAGATGGCGCGGCTGATGAATGACGCCGCCGGCGTCGCCACGGGCGTGCGGCGCGAGGTCGATACCCTGTTCCGCACCCAGGCCGAGCGCATTTTGCGCGATCTCGACGTGGTGCCGCGGGAGGAGTTCGAGGCGGTCAAGGACATGGCCCGGCTGGCGCGCGAGGAAAACGACGCGTTGCGGGCGCGGATCGAGGCGCTGGAGGCCCAGTTCGCCGCCAAAACGTCCGAGAAGGCCGAAAAGCCGGCCAAGAAGCCGCCGGGACCCAGCGCGGAGGTCTAACCCCCGCTTTCCTTGCCCTTTGCGACCCTCGCCGCTATAACCGCGCGCGAACGTCGGCCCCCGGCACCCCTGGAGGCTCGCCGCGTTCGTGGGCGGCTCGAAAAGCCGCCTTTTTCCATTGGCTTAACAAGGATTTTGATGATGGCAACCGTCCAGGAAATGAAAGCGACGGTGCGCCCGAAAGGTGGCAAGGGGGCCTCCCGGGCAGCACGGTATTCCGGTCGCGTACCGGGAGTGATCTACGGCGACAACAAGCCCCCGCTGATGGTGCTGCTCGAGCACGACGAGCTGCGCAAGCGCATCTACGCCGGCCGCTTTCTCACCACTCTGTTTCACCTTGACGTCGAGGGCACCAAGCATCGCGTGATTCCGCGCGACTTCCAGCTCGACGTCCTCAAGGACCTGCCGATGCACGTGGATTTCCTCCGCGTCGCGGAAGGCGCCATGATCCGCGTCAAGGTCGCGGTGCACGTGCTCAACGCCGACTCCTCGCCGGGCGTCAAGCGCGGCGGCGCCGTCAACATCGTCACCCACACCGTCGACGTGCTGTGCCCGGCCGATGCGATCCCGTCGTCGATTGACGTCGATATCGGCGAACTGGACATCAACCACTCCAAGCACCTCAGCGACGTGACGCTGCCGCCCAACGTGAAGGTCATCGCGCAGGGCGATATCACGCTGGTCACGGTGGTGCCGCCGTCCGGTTACGCGGAAGAACTCAAGGCCGCTGCCGCCGCTGCCGCGACTGCCGCCGCTG